>NZ_JBEXUE010000130.1:0-22309 GCF_040614275.1 Streptosporangium sp. NPDC006013 | reverse complement strand
AGGTCGTGACCGGGCGGCGGGCACGGCGGGGCGCCGCGCTGCCTGCCCCGCGCTCCCCGGCGGCTGGGCGGAGACGACCACCTGTCCCAGGGGAAGGGCCGCCAGGCACCTCTCGAAGGCCTCGACTCCCTCCTCGGGGCTCAACCCGCCGCTCAGCCCCTCACCGGTGAGCTCACGGTGGCGCCGTTCCATGTCACGGGCCATTCCCACCCCGTTCCAGCGGTCCCAGTTGATCGACAGCACCGGCAGGCCGTCACGCCGCGCGCAGAGGGCGAACGTGTCGAGGAAGGCGTTGGCCGCCCCGTAGCAGGTGAGCCCGGGAACCCCGGAGAACGAGGCCAGCGAGGAGAACAGCGCGACGAAGTCGGGAAGCGCGCCGACCTCCCGCAGGACGGAGACCAGGGTGGAGGTCCCCTCGGTCTTGGCCCGCAACGCGGTGGCGACGTCGTCCTCGGTCAGGAACTCCGCCATGCCGCCCCCCGGCACACCGGCGGCGTGGATCACTCCGTGGATCTCGCCGAACCGCGACCGCGTCTCGCCGAGAACCTCCCCGAGGCGCCGGGCGTCGGCGACGTCCGCGCCGCGCACCAGGACCTCGTCTCCCCGGCCCGCGAGGAGAGCCGTCACCGCCTCGCCCTCCCGGCTTCCGGGCCCGTGCGGCGGGAACTCCCCGGATGCTCCGCGCCCGATCAGGACGAGCCGTGCCGAGTACGTGTCCGCGAGGTGCCCGGCCAGCCGCAGCCCGATCCCGCTCGTCCCCCCGGTGATCACGTAGGTTCCGCCCCGGCGTATCCGGGGGCCCGTTCCCGGTGTCACCCGCAGCGGCTCGAAGTGGCGCAGCCAGCGGTGTCCGGCCCGCAGGCCGATCGGGTCCTCGCCCGGATCCCCGCCCGGATCCTCGCGGGAAGGGCGGCAGAGCTCGGCGAGGAGCTCCGTGGCCCGGGTTCCGTGCTCCTTTCCGTCACCGGGATCCAGATCCACGAGCCGGATGCGCGCGTCGGCCAGCTCGTGGCGGAGCGGCCCCGCGGCTCCGATCGTGAGGGCCGCGCGCGGGTCGAGCCGCTCGCCTCCGGTGATCTCCAGGGCCCCCCTGGTGACCAGGGAGAGATCGGCCCGCGGCCGGCCGCTCAGGGCACGGGCCAGGCCGACGACGTGGCCCAGCGGCGGGCAGGTCCGCGAGAGCGGCGGCGTTCCCCAGAGGCAGACGATCCGCAGCGGTCCGGCCGCGTCGGCCTCCACCGTCTTCAGGAGCCTTTCGTAGTCCTCCCCGCACCCGGGGTCGATCGTGATCCGGTCCGGGGCCGCGCGCTGGAACGCGCGTCCCGGGGTGACGACGACCGTGGTGGCCCCGTACTCCGCCAGCTTCACGATGATCGCCTCGGCGAGGGGCGAGGAGTCGGAGAGCAGGATCCAGCGGTGCTCCCGCGCCGCCGGCCCCGGATCCGCCGGCACCTCCACGGCCCTCCTCCAGGTGACCCCGTACAGGCCGTCGGGTGAGCGTTCCGCACCGGAAAAGGCGGCGGGCTCTGTGGCGCGCACCGGGTCCGGCGGGCGGGTGACGGTGGGCGCGAAGGGGTAGGGCACCGCGGGCAGCCGGAGCCGTCGTTCCGGCCAGAGCGAGGGCAGGTCGACCTCGGCGCCCGCCTCCCACAACCGGCCCAGCGCGCGGAGCAGGACCTCCCTGTCGGCCCGCTCCTCCATCGGGTGGCGGGTGACGTTGACGACCACGGAGTCCGTGCCCGCCCGTACCCGGACCGGCGTGCTCAGCGTCGTGCCTGGACCCACCTCGACGAGGATCTTCGGCCCGTCGGCCAGGACGTGGTCGAGTGCGGCGTCGAACCTGACCGTCGCCCGCAGATGGGTCACCCAGTACTCGGGGTCGGCGAAGTCGGCGTCGTCGGTCCCCGTCACAGCTGAGATCAGGCGCATCGAGGGGGCACGCAGCGCGATCCCGGCGAGAAAGCCGCGAAACTCCCCGAGTACGGGGTCGACCAGGGCCGAATGCGCGGCGGTGCCGAGCGGCAGGAGGCGGCCGGTGATCCCGCGCCGGTCCAGCAGTTCCCTGACCTCGGCGATGTAGGCGGCGGGACCGGCGAGCACGCAGGACGCCGGGCCGTTGACCACCGACAGGCACACTCCCTCTCCGAGGAAGGGCTCGACCTCCCGCTCGGAGGCCGGAACCGCCAGCATCGCCCCGTCGTGCAGCGAGGCCAGCAGCTCGCCGCGTTTGGACACGACGGCGAGGGCGTCGCGCAGCGACATGACGCCCGCGACGCAGGCCGCCGCGTACTCACCGAGGCTGTGCCCCATCAGCAGGGAGGGGATCACCCCTTGGGACATGAGGAGCCGGGCGAGCGCGATCTCCATGACGAACACGGCGGGCAGTTCCAGGGAGGGGTCGCTCTCCCCGTCCGGGACGGCGACCGGCATCGCGCCGGGCCCGTCCGCCCACAGGGCACCCAACCGCCCGGCGGCGGAGCGGTCCGGCAGCAGGTCCAGGCACTCGTCCACGGCCGCGCGGAAGACCGGCTCCTCGTGGTAGAGCTCGCGCCCCATCCCGGGATACCGCGTTCCGCCACCGGGGAACATGAACACCACTTCGGCGTTGCCCGCACGGACGGCGGAGGCGGTTCCGCCGGTCGCGCGCCCGCGCAGCTCCGCCACGGCGTGGGAGCGGTCGCGGAAGACTCCGGCATGGCGGAAGGGGAGATGGCGGCGGCCGACCGCGAGGGTACGGGCGAGGTCGGCGAACTCGGGATCGGAGACGTCACCGAGGGCGTCCGCGCAGGCTCCGGCCATCTCGGCGAGGGCCGTCTCGTCACGCGCGGACAGCGCGACGAGCTGCCACGGAGGGGCCGGGGCGGTGGGCGGGCGCGGCGGCGGCTCCTCAAGGATCACGTGGGCGTTGGTGCCGCCGATACCGAAGGAGCTGACGGCCGCCCGGCGGGGGACATCCGTGAGCGGCCAGTCCTCCGCCGCCGCCGCGAGGCGGAACGGGCTCGTCTCGAAGTCGATCTCAGGGTTGGGGTGCGGTGAGACGACGGGGCTGGGCGGGATCCGGCCGTGCTGGACCATCAGCGCGGCCTTGATGAAACCGGCCACTCCGGCTGCCGCGTCGGTGTGCCCGATGTTCGATTTCACCGAGCCCAGCCGGCAGTATCCACGCCCGGTCGCCCCCGCCGCCCGGTAGGCCCGGGTCAGCGCGGTGACCTCCACCGCGTCTCCGAGCGCCGTGGCCGTTCCGTGGGCCTCGACGTAGGCGACGGTGTCCGGGTCGACGCCGGAGACCGCGAGCGCGGCCTCCACCGCGGCCTGCTGGCCGCGGACGCCGGGTGCCGCGTAGCTGAGCTTGTCCGAACCGTCGTTGGTGACCGCGCTTCCGGTGACCACCGCGTAGACGCGGTCGCCGTCGGCCAGGGCGTCCCCGAGCCTGCGCAGCACCACGATCCCGAGGCCGTCCGCGGGGACGAACCCCGACGCGTCCCGGTCGAAGGACCGGACATGGCCGTCGGCGGACCAGACGCCGCCCTCCTGGTGCAGGTAGCCCTGCCTGCGCAGCGGCGTCCAGGAGACCCCGCCGGCCAGGGCCATGTCACAGTCGTGGGTGATGAGCGCCCGGCAGGCGAGGTGGATCGCGACGAGCGAGGTGGAGCAGGCGGCCTGCACGGTGATGCTCGGCCCGGTCAGGCCGAGCTTGTAGGAGGCCCGGGTGGAGAGGAAGTCCTTGTCGTCGGCGGCCGCCAGGAGGTCCGCGGAGGTGCCGAGAAAGGCCCCGCGGTCCCTGTCCCGGTGCGTGCCGAGGGTCTGCCCCGCGTAGACGCCGATGGTGCCGGGGAAGTGGTCGGGCGCGTGGCCGGTGTCGTCCAGGGCATGCCAGGCGGCTTCGAGGAACATGCGTTGCTGCGGGTCCATGAGGGCCGCCTCGCGCGCCGAGTAGCCGAAGAAGGAGGCGTCGAACCGGTCGGCGTCCCAGAGGATGCCACCGGCGGGAACGAGCTCGGGATCGGCGAGGCGCGCCTCGCTCGCCCCGCCCTCCCGCAGCTCGTCCGGGGTGAGCTCGGAGATGCCCCGGCGGCCCTCGGCGATGAGGCGCCAGTATTCGGCGACGTCGCGCGCGCCGGGAAAGCGGCAGGCGATGCCGACGACCGCGATGTCGGCGCCCGAGACGCCGACACCCGCGATGTCGGCGCCGTCCGCGTTCGTCGGTTTCAACTCTGTCGTCCTTTCCAGCGGCGTTCCTCCAGTGACCGGCTTCCGGCGAGCAGGTTCCTCCTGCTCGCCGCGGCCGTCGCGAGGTCTCGCCCGGACCGGTCACGATCCCCGGCGCGCGTGTCGAGAAGTGCCGCGAGCGACCGCACGTCGGGGGCCGCGATGAGGTCGGCGACGGGGAGCAGGACCCCCCGGCGTTCGTGAATGTCGGCCTGGAGGGTGATGAGGTCGACCGAGGTCCCGCCCAGCTCGAAGAAGTTCTCCTCCGCGCCGACCTCGTCGAGTCCCAGGAGCAGCCCCACCATCTCGGCCACCTCCCGCTCTCCCGGGCGCGAGGACACCGCGTGGCCGTGCCGCGGCCGGCCGCCCGCCGGGCTCGGCAGCGCCGCGCGGTCGACCTTGCCGTGGGAGGTCAGCGGGAGCCGGTCCAGCGTCACGAAGAGCGACGGGATCATGTACGGGGGGAGCTGACCGGCGAGCAGCTCGCGCAACTCGCCGGCGGGAACCCCCGGCCCCCGCGAGAGCTGCGCGTACGCGGTGAGCCTGGCGGTTCCGGTCTCCTCACCGGTGGTGGTCACCGCCGCTCCGGTGACGCGCGGGTGACGCATCAGGGCCGCCTCGACCTCGCCGGGTTCGATCCGGTACCCCCGGATGTTGAGCTGCTCGTCGATCCGCCCCACGAAGTCGATCTCTCCCCCGGGCAGCCGCCGGGCGAGGTCGCCGGTACGGTACAGGCGCGCGCCCGGGCGCCTCGCGAACCTGTCGGGGACGAACCTCTCGCGGGTCAGGTCGGGCCGCTTCAGGTATCCCCGCGCCACACCGCGCCCTCCGACGCACAGTTCGCCGGTCTCCCCCTCCGCGACCGGGTCACCCGCCGCGTCGAGGATGTGGACCTCGACCCCGGCCAGCGGGCGTCCGACGGACGGCCTGCCCGCCCCCGGCCGGCAGCGCCCCGCCGTCGCGGACACGGTGGCCTCCGTCGGGCCGTAGGCGTTGAACAGGCGCACCCTGGACGCCCACCGCTCCACCAGGAACTCCGGCAGCGCCTCGCCGCCCGAGGTGAGGGTGGTGACCGGTACCGGGACGTCCTCGGGCAGGGTGGCCAGCAGCGACGGAGCGCCGGACAGGTGGGTGATGTCCAGCTCGCACAGGACGCGGCTCAGCTCGCGGCCGTACAGCGGCACCCCGGCCCCGGGGACGCACAGGGTCGCGCCGTTGAGCAGGCTCATCGCGAACTCCCAGACCCAGGCGTCGAACGTGACCGGCGCGAACTGCAGGACGCGGGCCCCTTCGAGGTCGCCGAAGAGCAGCCGCAGCCCCTCCGCCAGGTTGGTCACGCCGCCGTGGTCCACCAGCACGCCCTTGGGGGTACCGGTCGATCCGGAGGTGTAGAGCACGTAGGCGAGGCTGTCGGCCCGGGTCGCCGGTGCGGCGCCTCCCTTCGCCGATCCCGTGGCGGGATCCGGCCTTTCGAGGTCCGGCCGTACCGAGCGCAGGCCGTGTCCCGGCAGCAGTTCCTCCGGGTCCCGGTCGGCGACGACGATCCGGGCGCCCGTGTCGGACAGCACCAGCTCGTTCCGTCCCACCGGGTGCGACGGCGGCAGGGGCACGTAGGCGCCACCGGCCTTCCAGATGGCCAGGACCGCAGCGGGCAGCAGGAAGGAGCGCTCCATCAGCACCCCCACCGTGTCGCCCGCCCGCACCCCCGCCGCCACGAGCTCACCGGCCAGGACCGTGGCGTGCTCGCGCAGCTCCGCGTACGTCATCCGCCCGCCCGGATGGACGAGAGCGTCACGATCGGGCGCGACCTCGGCCCATCTGTCGAAGAGATGGTCGGCACCCGCCTCTGCCCACCCCTCGCAGCGGCGGCCGGCACCGGCCGCGCCGCCGGCCGGTTCAAACCCGTGCATGCTTCCCCTCAGCGGTTATGGACGGCCGCTCGGCGGCTGCGGAACTGTTCGGTGAGCACCGCCACGTGCTCGCGCCGGTAGCCCTGGTCCATCGCCCTCTGCACGCGCTCACGCATCACACCCAGGTAGGACTGGTCGATCCCGGCCCGCTCCGCGATGCCGGTCAGGTTGTCGAGGACGTCCAGGTGCGAGGTCAGCGGAGCCTGCTCGAAGGTGTAGTCACGGCGCGCGATGAGACCGAGACCGACGCCGATCGTGTTCTGGAAACCGGGGTCGTAGAGCGGCACGGATTCGGCGAAGTCGTTGAGGGGGACGCCCAGGCTCTCCGCGATGGCCGAGCATTCCAGGAAGCCGTTGACGAACGCGTAGTAGAAGGCGCTGGACACGACGTGGTAGGCCTTCGCGTAACCGGGATCGGAGCCCAGACGCACCTGCTTGCCGGAGAGCGCCTCGGTCACGCCCGCCAGTTCCTTGAAGTCCTCGGCCGCCCCGCCGTAGACGGTGAAGCAGTCCTCGGTGCCGATGGCGTCCGGGTAGTTGAGGATCGCCGCCTCCAGGTACCTGCCTCCCGCGGCCTCGACCCGCGCTCGCAGCGGGGTGACGTCGTCGGGGACGCCGCTGGCGTTCTGCACGACGAGCCTGCCGGAGAGATCGGCCGCGGCCCCGTCCAGGACCCGGTGGGTGACCTCGTAGTTGAGCAGGCAGAACAGCACGATCGGGGAGTCCTCGATCGCGGCGGCCGCCTTCTCGTGGATGTGGACGTTCCTTCCCGCGAGCCTCTCCGACCGTTCGGGCGTGCGGTTCCAGACCGAGACCTCAAGGCCGGAGTCGGCGCAGGCCCGCACCACCGCGGAACCGATCACGCCGGTTCCGATGACTGTCATGTCCGCCATGTCAGTGCTCCATCCTGTTGAAGGTCATGACCACTCCACCGACCTCGGTGGCGTCCGCCCAGGCCGCGAAGGTGTCGAGCAGCCGCTCGGTGCCGGCCCTGGTCTCAAACCGCTCCCGGAGCGCCCCTACCAGCCGAGGGAAGGAATCGCGCACGTTCTCCGTGATGTCGACGAGTTCGGTGATCGCCATCCCCGCCTCCCGCGCCGCCGACAGGTGGTCCTCGGGCGCGTCGAGCGACACGGCGTTCAGCATGGCCAGATAGGGGCCGATGCGCCCGCGAATCTCCTCCGTCATCGGAACCCGCAGGTAGGGCGTCTCGACCACCAGGCGCCCCTGCGGGCGCAGGACCCTGGCGATGTTCCGGTAGAGATCGGCGATGTCGAAGTGCGGGGTGACCTCGAAGGCCAGCACCGCGTCGAACGAGGCGGCGGCGAACGGCAGGTCCAGCGCGTCGACGCGCCGGAAGTCCACCATCTCCGCCATCCCGTGCGCCGCGGCGTGCTCCGCCCCGTTGCGCAGTGCCTGCCGGTCGATGTCGATCGCGACGACCCGCGCCCCGAACGTCCGGGCCAGGCGCACCGCCGGACGGCCGTTGCCGCAGCCCACGTCCAGCACCTGCGAGCCGGGGCCCACGTCCAGCCGGGCCAGCACGAAGTCGGTCATCCGCTCCGTGGCCTCGGAGATCGTGGTGTCGTCGTCGGGCCCCGCCCAGAAGCCGTAGTGCCGGTCGGGTCCCGCCGTCTCGCCCACCAGCGCGGCGAGCTCGTTGTAGGTTGACTCGATCTCCGAGGGAGCCGTTCTGACGTTTCCCGCGTCCACCCGGAGTTCGGAGTCCTCACCATCCAGACCAGAAATGAGAAACCTCCCGAACCGGCACCAATAATCTTAAATTGCCGATCGAATTAATTCCCCGGCCGAGCGAAACAGTAGCAGCGGGGGCCGACACAGTCGACGACCTCGAATATCGGTTTCCCACCCATTCGGGTCAACACTTCCACGAACGTCGGTACCGGTACACCACCCTTTCGCCATAAAACCATTTATCGACAAAGGGCACCGAAAATCGGATCCGTCTTTCTTGGTTTTGCCTTTCCCGCTTCACGGGTAATCCCGCTACGGAAGCCGGACCGCCTCCGCGGATGGTGAACCAAACGACTGTCGGCACCATTGCCCACAAAACGGATAACCGACTCAGGCTGATGGGCGTCAACGGCGACGCCGAGGTCCGGCGCGGTGGCCGATTCCGGACTTGAACCCAAGCCAGCGAACCGAGTCATTCACCGGAGAGACCGTGGACATCATTCCCGAGCCCGTCGACTACCCTTTCGGTAAGCCCATCCGTCTCGACGTCGACTCCGAATACACGCGGTGCCGCGAGCGGCCGGGGCTGACCAGGGTCCGCCCGCCCTACGGGGACGACGCCTGGCTGGTGACCCGCTACCACGACATGCGTTCGGTGCTGCGCGACCGCCGTTTCGTCCGGACGCCCCCCACCGGCGGCGACGAGGCGCGCCTCACCGTCCTGCCGCTCCAGGACAGCATCCTCAACACCGACCCGCCGCAGCAGACCCGGCTGCGCCGGGTGCTGGCGAGCGGGCTCAGATTCAACACCGAGCGGATCCACCTGCTCCGATCGATCGCCGAGCAGCGTTCCCTTACGCTCATGGCCGGGCTCGCCGACACGCCTCCCCCGTACGATCTGGTCGGCGACTACATCAAGCCACTGGTCGTGGAGGTGCTGTGTCCGCTGATCGGGATCCCCAAGCAGGACCTCGCGATCTTCCTTAACTGGTTCGAGGGGTTCGCCGGCACCACACTGGCCGCCGACGTCGTGGAGGCCAGGGTCGAGGAGATCTCCCGCTACACCGACCGGCTCATCGCCGCCCGGCGCGCGGAGCCAAGGGACGACCTCGTCAGCGTCCTCGCCCACGCCCTGGACGAGGAGGGTCCCGACGGCGCTCCCGCCGAGGACGGGGGGCTCGCCGAGGCGGAGATCAAGGAACTGGTCAACGACATCCTGCTGGCGATCGACAACGTCTCGACACAGCTGACGAACGCCTTCTATCTCCTGCTCACCTCGCCCGGGAAGCTGGCGGAGCTGCGCGCGGATCCCGGGCTCATCCCGGCGGCCGTCGACGAACTCATACGCTACGCGCCGTTCCCCTCGCACGTCACCTTCGCCCGTTACGCCACCGAGGACGTGGAGGTGGGTGGAACGCTGGTGCGCGCGGGAGAGCAGGTGCTACCCGCCCTCCCCTCGGGCAACCACGATCCGTCGGTGTTCGCCAACCCCGGCGAGCTCGACTTCCACCGCGGTTCCAACCCGCACCTGTCCTTCGGATACGGAACGCACCACTGCATGGGGGCGCCCCTGGTGCGCATGCTGATAGGGGTCGCGATCTCCTCGCTGTCGGAGTGCCCGCCGATGCGCCTCGCCGTCTCGGATGACGAGCTGCCATGGCGCTCGGATCTGCTGATCCGCCGCGTGGAGACACTGCCCGTCACCCGGTGACGCCGCGCCCGGCACTCGCCGGAGAAGGACCGCGTGAAAAGGTGGCGGTCGCCGACCGCACGACCGCCACCCCCTCCATCCTGGCTATTTCACCTGACCGAAGACCTGGCCGGTACGTGAGGTGAGCTCGCCGACGAAGAAGTCGCGGCAGGCCCTGTAGTATTCCTCGCTGCTGATCCGGCCGTCGCGGTTGGTGTCGATATTGCCCGCCCCCTTCTCCGCCTCGCTGCTGGACAGCCCCCAGGCCTGCAGCAGCTTCGCGTACTCGGATGGGGACAGGAGTCCGTCGTCGTCGATGTCGGCCGCCGCGAACTCGGCATCGGTCACCGGGCGAAGGAGCTTCTCGGCGTTCTCCTTCTTGGCGTTGTTCTCCATGTAGGAGCGGAACTCCTCCTTGGAGATCTCCTCGTTCCTGTCGGCGTCCATGGCCTCGGCCATGGCCACCCAGGCCCGGTCGTACGCCTCCGTGAGGCGGCGTCCCTTGGCGGATCCCTTCTCGTAGCCGAAGTGCTTGAGGGTCCTGTCCGCCAGAGCCTGCAGGTCGCTGTGCTGGATCCTGCCGTCGCCGTTGACGTCGACCAGCTTGAACCAGTGGTCCGATTTGCGGGCAATAGCGTCTATAGCCATTATTTGCTCCATTCATATGACGGCCTACTTCTGTGGCCGAAATACCCGTAGCGGAGCAACAAAAAAACCAAAGAACGAGAAATTCTGACAGCTTTCAGGAAAAGCCCAGCCGGACTGTTCACGAAAAATCAGAGATATTCACACTCGAACGAGAGCCGTTGGGGGAGGAACCGGCGTCACCGGTAGCGGAAGCCGTCGAGGAACCGGCGGAAGACACCGCCCACCCGGGGCAGGGGCTCGGCCGGCGGCGGTGCCACCGCGCGCTGCCTGGCGATGGGCTGATCGTAGTCGGTCCGCGCGATGGCGTCGACGATCTGGGCCTCGTCGAAGTCCTCGGACCCCTCGATCACCGGCACGAAACCGACCAGCATCCCGTTCCGCATCACCAGTGCTTCGAGCCCCGCCGTACCGTCGGTGTCCCAGTCCGCCTCACGCCCACCGGACAGCAGGACCCGGACCCCGAACTGGTAGCCGCCTCTCGCCAGTTGAGCGTTGATGCCACGGTCACGCAACGCGTCGACCACCCGCCTGGCCCGATTCTCATCCATCCCCCCCACCGTAACCGGCCCCGGCCACCAGTGAGCACCCGCGCGGGACCCGGCCGGATGGCCCGGCACGCAGATCGGTCCAGTGCTGAACCGTGAGGATCGCCGGTCCGACGTCGAACGACTTGTCCGGCAAGGGCGCGGGCCCTGCGGTTCGAGGGATGCCGCGGGTGGCCCCTCAGCGACTCCGCAACGGCTGTTTCGAGCTTCTCCCCCCCTCCGTCCGGAGCCGATGCCTACAGCCTGTCCACCCTGCGCAGGAATCCGCGCACGTCCAGGAAGTCGGCGAGCGACCGGCGGTGCTCCTCACAGGCCGTCCAGATCTTCTCTCGCTCGGGCGGGTGAATCTTCGGGTTGTTCCAGATCACGGCGTACACCGCCGCCTCCTGGCAACCCTTCGCCGAGCAGATCGTCGGCTCGCTCATCCGCGACACACCGCTGCCCACAAGATCCCGTGCCCGTCCTTGGCCCAGCCCACAGCGAGAGCGCTCAATCGGAGCGTCGACTCATCCATGCGTTCAGCCTGTCATGCCACTGTGACTCCGGGGAGGGCGGTACTCGGATCACCCGGCCGCGCCCCGGAGAACACCATGTGCGCGTGCACGACGGTCCGGAAAGGAGCGATCGGTCAGCCGAGGATGCCGCGTTCGTACGCGACCGCGACGGCCGCGGCCCGGTCCTTGACCCCCAGCTTGCCGTAGATATGGGTGAGATGGGTCTTGACGGTCGCCTCGCTGATGAACAGCACGGCGGCGATCTCGCGGTTCGAGGTGCCCCTGGCGACGAGTACGAGCACCTCACGCTCCCTGGCGCTGAGCGTTTCGTTGCCCGGCGCCCTCATCCGCGAGACCAGGCGCGAGGCCACCGCGGGTGACAGCACCGTCCGGCCCTCGGCCGCCGCTCGTACGGCGGTGAAGAGCTCGTCGCGCGGCGCGTCCTTGAGCAGGTAGCCGGTGGCGCCGGCCTCGATCGCCGGCAGGGTGTCGGAGTCGGTGTCATAGGTGGTGAGGACGAGCACCCTGCTACGCAGCCCGCGGCGGGTCAGCTCGGCGATCGCCTCGACTCCGCCGCCGCCGGGCATCCGCAGGTCCATCAGGACCACGTCGGGGTCGAGGCGGGCGGTGAGCGCGACCGCTTCGGCTCCGTCGGAGGCCTCGCCGAGAACCTCGAAGTCGGCGGACGCGGCGAACATGCCGCGCAGCCCGTCGCGTACCACGGGATGATCGTCGACGATCAGCAGGGTGATGATCCGCTCAGCCATGGCTCAGCAACGGTACGCGAGCCGAGACGGCTGTGCCGTGTCCCGGCTCGGACTCGATCTCGACCGTCCCCGCGATGCGTTCGGCGCGGGCGCGCATGCCGCCGAGGCCGAAGCCGCGTGCGGTTTCGCGCCGGGGCAGCGCGCGCGGGTCGAAGCCACAGCCGTTGTCGCGGACATCCAGGCTCACCTCGTCCTCCATGTACGAAAGGGTGACGCCGACCCGCGTGGCACGGGCGTGCCGACCGGCGTTGGCGAGTGTCTCCTGGGCGATGCGGAGCACGGTGGCCTCGATCTCACCGTGCAGCGCCTCGACGGTACCGGTGACGGTGAACTCGGCCCGCACGCCCGTCGAGACGGACCACGTCTCGACGATGTTCTTCAGCGCCTCGGGCAGCGTGTCGTGCTCCAGCGCTCCGGGGCCGAGGTTCTGGACCGAGCGGCGGGCCTCTCCCAGGCTGTGGCGGGCGAGGGCCGCGGCGCGCCCGACGTGGTCGCCGGCGACCGCGGGGTCGGCGCTGTCGGCGGCCGCCTGCAGTTGGGTGACGATACCGGCCAGGCCCTGGGCGATGGTGTCGTGGATCTCGGCGGCCAGGCGCCTGCGTTCGTCGTTGACACCTGCCTCGCGGGCTTGAACGAGGAGTTGGGCCTGCAGCCCCGCGTTCTCCCGCATTGCCTGCTCAAGACGGGTGTTGGCACCCTCCAGCTCTGCGATGGTGACGGCCCTCGCCCTGGCGTTCTCGGCCTCCTTGACCCCGATGCTGCCGAAGACGAGGGTGAGCGAGGCGTTGAGCGCGAAGAGCACGCCGAAGGCGACCCACTGCGTTCCGTCGGCGGGCGGCATACCGCCGGACTGCGAACCGGCCATGGTCACGGCGGTGGCGAGCAGTCCGGCATACATCTGGCGGCGTGGCAGCAGCCGGTCGGCGTCGAAGTAGCCGATCACCACGTAGATGGCGAAGAACGGGTTCAGCCAGGTGAGCACGGAGCCGAGCGTGAGGCGTGCGACGTAGTAGACCCGGCCCACCATGTCGTGCTTGGGCAGGCCGGGACCGGTGCCGCTCCACCACAGCTGCAGGGCCAGCGCGGCCGCGGCGAGCACCCAGGCCGCGTGCCTCTCGTCACGGGTCATCAGCATGTCGCCCGAGGCGATCGAGACCAGGCTGGCGAGACCGAGCAGAGCGTACGGCCCCCAGCGGAAGAACTGGTTCCCCCACTTCTCGGCAGTCGTGTCGCCCGCCATCCGCGCGGCCCTCCTTATCTGCGCTACTCCCAACGGAACCAGCGTGACGCGGCACCGAGCAGGATCACAGTCCACAGTGCCGTGACACCGAGGTGCGACCAACCGGGCCAGTCACCCGCCGCCGCCTGGTTCAGCGCCTGCGAGGCCGCCCCGAACGGGGTGAACTCGACGATGCGCCGCAGGATATCCGGCATCGCCTGGACCGGAAACCAGACGCCCGCGGTGAACATGGCCGGGAAGAAGACCGCCGAGCCGAGGGCGGCGGAGATCTTCGTGGTGCGGGAGAACGCGGCGATCGTCGCTCCCATCGCGAGCGCGCCGAGCGTGGTGAGGACCAGTGCCAGCGCGTAACCGAAGAGCTGCCCGGGGAGCGCCACGTCGAAGGCGAGGCGGCCCACGGCCATCGCGACGACCGCCGCGCCCAGGGCGGCCGCGCCGTGCAGCACGATCTGCGCCCCCAGCAGCGAGACGGGCCGCACCGGGGTGGTCGACATGCGACGCAGGATGCCACGCTCCCGGTAGCCGGTGAGGACGGGCGGCATGGCCTGCAGCCCGGCCATGATCATGGCGAGGAGCACGACCACGGGGACGTACAGATCGATGACCCGCAGGCCGCCGAGCGCCGGGTCGGCCTCCCGGAAGGACGGGATCAGGCCGAGGATCGTCAGCAGCAGGGTCGGGAAGACGATTATCCAGAACAGGCTGCCGAGCTCGCGGCCGAAGAGCCTGGTCTCGGACTTCAGCACGGCGGTGGATGCGGACATGTCAGTCCTCCTGTTCCGTGAGGTCTGTCGTGAGGTCTGTCGTGAGGTCTGTCGTGAGGTCGAGGAACGCGTCGTCCAGCGTGGCGTCGGCAACGCGCAGTTGCCGGGCGGTGATCTGTTGCCGGGCGAGCAGTGAGATCACCGCGTTGACCGTCTCGTCGGTCCCGTTGATGACCAGCCGGTCGCCCTTCCGCTCCACCGAGGTGGCCGCGGGCAGCATGGCCAGCTCGCCGTCGTCCAGCGGCCGCGAGGGCGTGAACGAGATGACCGTCGAGTTCGCGGTGCGGCCGATGAGTCCCGCCGGGGTGTCCAGGGCGGCGACCCTGCCCGCGTTGATCACGGCGACGCGGTCGCACAACTGCTGGGCCTCCTCCATGAAGTGGGTGACCAGCAGGACGGTCACCCCTCCGTCCCGGACCTCCTGGATGAGCTTCCAGGTGTCGCGGCGAGCGCGCGGGTCCAGGCCCGTGGTGAGCTCGTCGAGCACGACGACCCTGGGGTTGCCGATGAGGGCCAGGGCGATGAACAGCCGCTGCTTCTGACCGCCCGAGAGCTTGCCGAAGCGGGTGGCCAGCCGGTCGGCGAGACCGAGCCGGTCGGCGAGCGAGCGCCAGTCGGCCGGTCTCGGGTAGAAGGCGCTGTAGAGCTCCAGCGCCTCTCGCACGGTGAGCTTCGCCTGCAACTCGCTCTCCTGCAACTGGGCGCCGAGAAACCGGGTCACCTGTGCGTGGTCGGAGACCGGGTCGAGACCGGCGACCCGGACCGTGCCGGCGTCGGGCACCCGCAGTCCCTCGACGCATTCCACGGTCGTCGTCTTGCCCGCGCCGTTCGGGCCGAGGATCCCGAAGATCTCCCCCTCCTGCACGGCGAAGGACACCCCGTCCACGGCGGGTCTGCCCCCGTACGCCTTGCGCAGCCCGCTGACTTCGATGATCGTCATACCTTGAGAATCCCGGTGGGCGGCGGTCCGGCACATCGCCCATCACGCTTGAAATCACCTCAACCGATCGGTTGACCCTCGGGTACGACCTCTCATCCGCCGAAGGTCGATGGCCAGAGGCGTCCACTCCGTGCCCGCGCCGCACGACTCGACCGCGTTCTCACCGACATGAACGACGTGCGGGGGTTCCGCCGGCGTCGCCTGGCCCTCGCGACGTGAGCGGGGAAATCGCGCGAGACCGCGCGCCACTCCGGCATGGAGGTCGCCGAGAGGATGGTTTTCCCTGCTCATGGCAGGTCGGCAGCCGATTCCCCGACCCGCGACCGGGTACAGAACCTGCTGCGCCCCGGTGACGGAGGCCGGGCCGCCGAGCCAGGCGAACGTGGGGACCCTCCGCCGATCTCGGCAGGGGCTCGGAAAGAAGGTACGCGAAGATGGCCGAACGTACGGTGCCGCCCCCGGTGGATCTGCCCGCGCTCAAGCGGCGCCTCGGCAGCACAGGTGTGTGGCTGGGGTCGATCTCAGCGGTGCCCGCGGCCGAGGCGCGGCGCGCGGCCACCACGATCGAGCGGCTCGGCTACTCCACGCTGTGGTTCGGTGAGACCCCGAACAGCAAGGAGGCCCTGGCCAACGCCGCGGTCCTGCTGTGCGCCACCGAGCGCCTGATCCTGGCCACCGGCATCGCCAACATCTACGGACGAGACGCGACCGCCGCCGCCAACGGGGCCAGAACCCTGGCCGACGCGTGGCCGGAGCGCTTCGTCCTGGGCCTGGGCGTGAGCCACGCCCCGCTGGTCACGAGTCGCGGGCACGACTACAGCAGACCGGTGTCCGCCATGCGCGCCTACCTGGACGCCATGGACAGCACTGTCTTCAGCGCGCCCCTGGCGGAGGAGGCACCGAGGTTGCTGGCCGCGCTGCGCCCGAAGATGCTGGAACTGGCCGCGACCCGTGCCCAGGGAGCGCATCCCTACTTCGTCACCCCCGAACACACCGCCCAGGCCAGAAGGATCCTCGGCCCCGACCCCGTCCTCGCCCCCGAGCAGGCGGTGGTCGTCGACACCGACCCCGAGCGCGCCCGTGCCACCGCGCGCCACTACATGGCCCTGTACCTGGCCCTGCCCAACTATCTGAACAACCTGCGTGACCTGGGCTTCTCCGACGCGGACTTCGAGGAAGGCGGCAGCGACGCGCTCGTCGACGCGATCGTGCCCACGGGGGACGCGGAGAGCGTCGCCGAACGTGTCCGCGCCCACCACACGGCCGGCGCCGACCACGTCGCCGTGCAACCCCTTGCCCGGACACTCGATCAGCAACTGGAACAGCTGCGACTGCTGGCTCCCCTCCTCATCGGCTGAGCACCACCCGTCCGCGGGAGGTGAGGGTGCCCGGACGGGCGGACTTGCGATACTTCTCCCATGTCCCCCACAACCTTCATCCTCATCATCGCGTTCGTGGTGCTGGTCATCACGAACCTGCCTCGCCGAGACCGGGCCACGTCGTACCAGGACGCCGACCACCGGGGCGTGGTCGTCTACTGGCGGCCCGGCTGCACGTACTGCATGAGGCTGCGTACGCGCCTGCGTTTCACGCGGCTGCGCTACAGCGAGGTCAACATCTGGGGAGATCCCGAGGCGGCGGCGTTCGTCCGCTCGGTCGCGGACGGGAACGAGACGGTACCGACCGTGACCGTGGCCGGAGAGGCGATGGTGAACCCGTCGAAGAGCCAGGTGCTCGAAGCGGTCAGGACGCACCTGGACCCTCAGGCCTGACCCCACTGTTTGGAGCGCACTACCGACCACACGTGCCACGCGGCCGTGTAACCGATCATCACCGCGCCGAACCCACCGACCCCGCCCAGAATCACACAGCGCACCAGGTCGTACAGACTCACCGCGGCACGGTCGCCGCTCCCCAGCACGGCCGCGCCGGCACCGGCGGCGCCCATACCGACGGCCAGGACCCACCCGCGCACCCGTCCCGTCACGCCGGGCCATCGTCCCGGCCGTACGGCGGCCCGCCGGTACCACAGCGCGAACCAACCGGCCAGGACCACCAGGCCGCCCAGCGAGCTGACGTACATCACCACGTTGAACACCCGGTGCGCTCCGACGACCGAGACGCGCATCGCCGGCCAGTGCACCACGGCGAAGCCGCCCACCTGGGTGAACCCGTCCCACACCAGGTGCGTGGCGATACCGGTCAGCAGCGCGGCAGGCACCGCGATCCCGATCCCGGAGGGCGCCCGATCAGGTAGCCGGTCACGTAACCCTTGCGGGGCCAGCGCCGTCAACGGCGCGCGGAGCAGCAGGTGGAACACGACGAGCACCGCGACTCCCACCGGCAGGGCCACCAGCAACCCGCCCGGCCAGCCGTGGGTGGTGTTCGAGGAGAAGGGCAACGGCAGGTAGTACGGCAGATCGGGCACCATCGCACCTACCGCCAATGCCGAGGGGGGCAGCCGGCGCCGCAGCGGCAGGATCGCAACGGTATGGCTCAGCGTGAAAGGCATGCCCCATTGTCGACGTCGGCGACGGTGAGCCACGGCAGGAAGACCCGCCGAAGATTTCCGGAATCCGCGCGAAATGATGGGACCGCCCGCGCCATGTAGGGAGTGTCCACTTTTCGTACCCGCGAAGGAGACCTGCCTTGGGAAGCGCCCGTGGATGACGACTGGCTGGCCAGGTTCGAGGCCGTCTACCGGGAGACATACCACCAGATCACGGCCTACGCCGTACGCCGCTGTGACTCGCCGCAGGACGCGGCCGACGTCGTGGCGGAGACCTTCACCATCGCCTGGCGCCGGGTGCGCGAGCTGCCACCGGGACCGGAGGCCAGGCTCTGGCTGTACGGCGTGGCGCGCAAGGTGCTGGCCGGCCACCGCAGGAGCGCGGCCCGGCACCGGCAGCGCAGCGTCGAGCTCGACACCGAGATGGCCGACCTCTACGGGAGTTCACCCGACAGCGGCGTCGAGCTGAGCGTGATCGCCCAGGTGTTCGGGAGCCTGTCCGATGACGACCGTGAACTCCTCTCGCTGGTCGCCTGGGAGGGCCTGGGACGCGAGGAGATCGCCACGATGCTGGGTCTGTCACGCAACGCCGTACGCATCAGGCTGCACCGTGCCCGCAGGCGTTTCTCCCGCGCGCTCGACGAAGCCGGTGTCCGGTCCACCACGAAAAGCCGGATGGTTCCGGCGGGGAGGTCGCTGTGAGGAACGCCGATGAGATCAGTGAGCTGCTGAGGCCGCTGTCCCGGATCGAACCCGGGCAGCCGGACGACCACGCGTCCGGTGCGGGGGCACGGGCGCTGCTGACCTCGATCACGGTCCGGGAGCCGGGACGTGCCCGTCGACCCGGTCTCCTCCCGCGCGGCCCCCGCCGTCTCGTGCCGATCCTGGCCGCCGCGGTCGTGCTCGCGACAGGCATCGTCGTGGGGCCGAGCCTGCTGGAGGACGGGGGTGGCGCGGCCACCTCCTACGCCAACTCCGCGGTGGAGATCCACCGGGAAGGTGACCAGTACGTCGCCCGCATCAAGGATCCGTTCGCCGACTACGACAGGTACACCGAGGCGTTCCACGCGGTCGGCCTGAACGTCGATCTGCGCCCGGTGCCCGTCTCGCCGGGCGCGGTGGGAGAGACCCTGGGGATGGTCATCACCGGCAAGGACTCCCTCGCCCCCGACCCGCAGGGCACACCAGACCCCTCCGGCCCCCGATTCGGGGGTGTCGCCCTCTCGGTGGAGACGGCGCCCAGGGGATGCCATCCGGGACGGAGCAGCCACTGCGTCATGGTGATGCGGATCCCCGCCGGTTTCGCCGGCGGGGTGAACGTCAGGCTGGGGCGCCAGGCGAAGCCGGGAGAGGAGTATGCGAATTTCGACGCGGCCCTGGCCCCGGGTGAGATGTTCGCCGGGGTCCGGCTGAGAGACGGCCGCTCCGTGCACGACATGCTGGCCGAGGCGCGCAAGCGCGAGCTGACCGCGGTGTTCAGCCTCATTCGGACGGATGAGGAGACGGGCGGCCTGTCCTTCGAGCCGCTACCCGCGGACCGGGTCGGACGCGGCTGGATCGTCTGGCACGCGTGGCAGGTGAAGGCCGGCGTGATCCGGTTGCTCGTCACGCCAGAGCGTCTGCCCGAGAACCCGTTCCACAACGGAAGCGCACCACCACCCGCCTCCTGAGACGTCATCAGTGTCATCTCGCCGTCACGGCCAGAACGATTACCCACTGGCCGGACGGCGACAGACCATGACACGGTGTACCGGTGTCCGATCTCAGCAGACTTCCCCGCTCGGTCGCCGAGGCCATCGCCGCCGAACGGGACGGTGAGCGATTGCGTTACCTGTTCTTCTGGGGCCACCGGCCGGCGCGCGGCGGCGGGGTCGGCTCCGGATGCCTCAGCCAGTGGTGGGAGATCGGCTTCACCTCGGAAGGGCACCTCTTCCGGTCCGCCGAGCACTACATGATGGCGCACAAGGCGTGGCTGTTCGGCGACGACGAGACCGCCGCGCGGATCCTCGCCGCCGAGCACCCCGGCGAGGCGAAGAAACTCGGCCGCGAGGTCCGCGGCTTCGACGAGGCGATCTGGAACGAGCACCGCTACGAGATCGTGGTACGCGGCAACATCGCCAAGTTCGGCGAGCACCCCGAGCTGAAGGACTTCCTGCTCGGCACCCGGGCCCGCGTGCTGGTCGAGGCCAGCCCCGTCGACCGGATCTGGGGCATCGGCCTGGCCGCCGACGACGAACGCGCCACCTCCGCCACCACCTGGCGAGGCCTGAACCTGCTCGGCTTCGCCCTCATGGACACCCGCGACGCCCTGGACACCGAGTCGTGAGACAGGACTCGCGGACGCGAGGGCCGGGAGCGGGGATGGCGCCGCCGGATCGCAAGGCCCACGGGCGGGTTCGAGACACTCACTCCTCGTACAGCGGCCGGATCTCGACACCGCCCTCCATGCTGGGGGGCGGTTCGCCGATGGCGATCGCCTGGTCCAGGTCCCTCGCCTCGGCCGGGAAGATCCCGGCGAACACCTCCTTGCTCTCGATGAACGGCCCATCCGTCACCATGCCGCCCTTCCGGATCGTCGTCGCCATGCCGACGGCCTTCGTACCCTCGCTTCGATCTTCGCGGTGACGGCCATGTCGGCCTCCGTGACGTCGGCCGGAATGTCCGCGACGGGGACTTCCTCGTAGATCGGAATCGCGTACTGCGGCATGTGAGCTGTCCTGCCTGTTGTACGGACGCGTGGGTCGGTCCTCACCGACCACGACGCACGGGCATGTGCGAAATCGACAGCCGACAGGCGCGCCCCGGAAGTTCTGGGGGACCCTTGCTGTCTGCGAACACGACGACCGAGCGGCCCGGGAATCAACACGCTCGCAGCGCCGAGCCCCGGCGGCGGCACCGAAAATGTCGGCGGGCCCTGCCAGGATCGCGCCACCCGACCGAACACACGATCTTGGAGATCCGCGTCATGGAAGCGAAAAACGTCCGGCCGGCCGCCTGGGACGAGGTCCGCGAGCGCGTCGACCTCGGCGACGTGGCCGGGGTCGTGAAGGTAGTGACGGCGCTCGACGACGCCGGACGGCGCGAGGTGGCGCGCGAGCTGCCCGGATACGTCACCGTGCTCCAGGATAGGGAGCGGCGGACCTGGGCGGAACGCGACCGGGTCCGGCAGACCCTGCAGGCGGAGCTGCAACGGCGACGCGACGCCGAGGAGATCTCCGAGCATCACTACCGGCAGGCGTGGTCCATGACCTGGTACGACGATGACGACGAGGAGGGCGGCTCCGGGGGCGACGGCTGGGCCGAGCCGATGCGGGTCGCGGGCGCGGGCACGATCGGCGGCGCGGCGGCCGTGGTGACGTGGATCAACCGCGGGGAGTTCGACCGCTGGGACCTCGCCGGCGCTCCGATGGCCGGCGAGATCGAGCCGCTGCTTCAGGTGATCGCCTCGCGGCCCGCCGCGTGGCAGGCCGACCTGGCCGTACGGCTCGTGCGCCGGCTCCGTCCCCGGCGCCGCCGCGCCCCTCGCGACCGGAACCTGCCGCTGGCGCTCGCTCTGCTCCGCCGTACCGGCACCACCCCGCCCGCGCACGACCCGCTCGTGGTCGGCTGGGTGTCCCGGGATGCCAGGCTGAGCGAGCTGCGGGCCGATCCGCTGCTCGGCCACCTGCTGCCTAGGCTCTTCGAGGCCGAGGGCGTCGGCCGGGCGCTGCGGAACGAGCGGTCGGGTCCTGACGGCACGACCTCCTGGCTCGGCGCCCTCCGCACCCTCGCCGCCGAGGGCCGGGTGCCGCGAGCGCTGCTGCTCGATGGCTGCCGGCGCCGCTTCCTGCTCGGCGGCGAGGGCCCCGACCTGCGGTTCTTCGCGCGCCTCCACGAGCTGCTGGATCCCACTCCGGCCGAGATCGAGCCGCACGCCATCGACTATCTACGGCTCCTGCCGACCACGCCGGGGCCGGTGGCCGAGCTGTCGCTGGGGCACCTGCGCCGGCTGACCGGCCTCGATCCGGCGGACGTGGTGGAGGGGCTGGAGGGGCTGCTGTTCCGCGCGGAGGGCGGACTGGTGCGCGCAGGTCTGGCCTGGCTGGAGGAGTCCGTGCGGCGGGCGCCCGACCGGGCCGACGAGCTGGCCCCCGCCCTGGCCATGGCGTTCGGCCACCGGGCACGGGCCGTGCAGGAACGGGCCGTGCACCTGGCGGTCCGGCACGCCGGACGCCTCACCCCGCTCGGCGCCGAGACCCTCCGCGGCGGCACGGGCACGCTGCCACCCGACCTGCACAACCGGCTGGCCGCGGCCATTGGCGGCGAGCGCGTCGAGGAGCCGGAACCCGAGACCGAGACCGAGATCGAGGAGGTCTTCGTGCCGCGCCCGCTGCCCGCGCCGCTCCGGCCGGTGCCGGCCATCGCGCCACCGAACACTCCGAGCCGGCTCGCCGTCATGTACCTGCACGACGACTGGCGGGCAGCCGAACGCTGCCTGTCCGCCTTCGTCCGGCTCGTCGCGCGGGACAGGGAGTCGCTGCGCATCGCGCTGGCGCCGCTCGTCGAGCGCGACGAGGAGCGTCCGCGACTGGACGAGTGGCGGGAGCACGGCGACTGGATGATCGCCTTCGCGGCCGAACTGGCCGACCCCGGGCGGACGTACGAGACCCACCGCACCGCGTTCGTCAACCAGGCCCGTCGTGAGCACGGGCTCCCTCCCCTGGCGTACGAGGAAGCCGACCACCTGCCGGAGCGCCGGAGCGTCTCGCCTCTGCACCGCTTCGTGCTGCTCCGCCACGCGGAGATCTTCACAGCGCTGCGGGCCGGATCCCTGCCGCCACTGCTGCTCGCCACGCCGAGCCTGTCCAACGGCCTCCTCGACCCGGCCGAGCTGGTGGCCAGGCTGGAGGCCCTGGAGG
>NZ_JBEXUE010000129.1:0-22819 GCF_040614275.1 Streptosporangium sp. NPDC006013 | reverse complement strand
TCACGTCACCCGGGAGTGCTTCGTGCAGGAACATGAAGTCGGGGCCGTCGGCGGTG
The DNA here is from genome assembly GCF_040614275.1 of Streptosporangium sp. NPDC006013. Taxonomy (NCBI): domain Bacteria; kingdom Bacillati; phylum Actinomycetota; class Actinomycetes; order Streptosporangiales; family Streptosporangiaceae; genus Streptosporangium; species Streptosporangium sp. NPDC006013. The sequence goes on along the minus strand of NZ_JBEXUE010000129.1, from coordinate 22,763 downwards.
CGATTGCACCAAGATGGGGTCCCAGTAGTAACGACGCAGCGCGGCATCGGCAAGGGCGGTAAGCCGGCCACGCGTATATTGCGTGGTAAAGTATGGTCTTGTTAGCGAATAATACCCAGATGTCGTGTGATAAGAGGCTATGTAGGTAGTATTTGCACTGACCGCGACAGGTGTCGCAAAAATTGCCTGCTGCCATCCGGATGCGGTCTCGGCGGTGAAAGTCGCCTGCGCGAGTAGCTGGCCACTGCTGGTCCACAGGCTTCCGGTATGGGTCCCGGTGTTCTGGGGGCCTTTGTAGAATCTGATTCCATTGATGAAGCCCGGGACCGAGGCTTGGAATTTCACGCCGAGGGCAACCGGTTGGGTGTCGGGCTGGGATGCGACATCCGGCACTGTTGTATCATCCCACAGAGTGCTCAAATCTGAGAACACCACGTCGACCCAGGCATTGGTGGCTCTGTAGGTACTGGTCGGGAAAGTACTCACCGAACCGTAGCTGTACACGCCGTTACCGCCGTCTGTGCCATCCGCAAGCGCAGTGAGCAGGCCGTTCGAATATGCCTTGGTGAAGTAGTCTCTTGTTACCGAGTAGAACCCTGATGTCGTGAAGTAGGAAGCGACATAGGTGGTGTTGGCGCTCACCTCGACGGGTGTCGAAAAATTCACCTGCTGCCAGCCGCTTGCTGTTTCGTTGGTGAATTTCGCGCTTGCCAAGAGCACTCCTGTAGAGCTCCAGAGGTTGCCGGTGTGTGTTCCCGTGTTAAGCGAACCTTTGTAGAATCTGATTCCTGAGACATAGCCCGGGCTCTTGGAGCGGAACTTGACTCCGACTTCAATTCGCTTGGGGTCGTTCTTCGAAGCCTCAGCGGGCACAGCGTCCGGTGGCCAAATGGTACAGGGGCAACCTGTGTTAACAGTAACGCTTATGGAGGTCGGAGTTTTCTGGAGGTTGCCGATGTCGTCGACTGCTCGGGCGAGAATCGTCACCGGGCCGGTGGTGTTGGTCGCCCAATCAAACTTCCAATTTGTGCGACCTGTTGCCTGAGACCATGTGGTGCCACCGTCAACTGAGACCTCAACGCCTGCCACAACACCGCCTCCGGTGTCAGTTGCGGTCCCTTCGATCGAGATGCTCGCTCCACCTTCCACTGACGCACCACTCGATGGAGAGGTAATCGTCGACGTTGGGGGAGTGATGTCCGTTGACGCGGTCGCCGGAACCAAACCTGGTTGAAGGGTTGCCGGTTGGACCCGCATGTCAGCGAAGAGATTGACCGTTGCCTGCTGCATGCGAATATCTGTGGGTGTGCCCGCTCCTCGATCATGATTGGCATCCAGCCCCCACGACCATTGGATAGTTCCCGCGCCGAAGACAAGCGCACCGCTTGTGTGTTTGTAAAGCGTCAGGCGATGTGTGGCGACTCCGGCGCCGTACGTACCGCCAAAGTCAAGTAGAATCTTGGAAGAATTGGCCAGTGTTGTTTCGGAAAGCCTCACCGGCCCTTGCGGGGTAAACGCATCTTGCGGCGATTCATTCCACTCGTACCCCAGTGTTCCTGCAGGAAATACAGCCGTCTGGCCGGGTTGAAGGCTCGCGACGGATGTGTTGCGCCACAGTCGCATGGGGCCGTATGCCGCAGGAACAGCGATCGAATCGCTGACGTTGCCGTTGACCCTGAACAAGGTGCCGGTCACGGCATTCTCCGGCCTGCCGCCGTCTGACGGTGGGGAGAAACGCGGATCTCGCCATGTTCCGGTCCACTGAGTATTCGGATCGATCTTGGCGTTGGCCAACGTCTCTTTGTAGCAGACGAGTGTTCGATATGAGGTATTCGTTCCGTCGATACTATTTTCCCATCTCGTCTTCCAGAACACATCGTTTCCACTGAAGAAAGCGAGGTTAACGCCGTTGTTTCGAGCGTTCTCCACATTGTCCCGCATTTCTTTGGACCAGTACTCGGCGTGCCCGACAGTGAGGAACACCCTATGCTTGAGCAGCTCAGATCCTCGCATTACGGTGTCGACGCTGGAGGTATAGCTCACGTTGTAGCTGTTGGCCTCAAGCCATCTGACCATGGGATACTCGGAATCGTAGAAATACGTTTCCGGCCATCCGGCGCGTGTGATGACCGGACGGTTGTAGCTGACCTTGAAGGCGCGCCCCGCAGGACTGCCTACATACAAGCTGTTTCCGCCATACGTGTTGTATGCCTGCCAGGTCGCATCAGAGGTTTGAAACAGGAGATCTGAATTGCCCGCGTCATCTCGGACAATAAATATAAGCTGACTGGCGCCGCTTATCCCGTCCTCTCGGATCATGTTCGCAATGTAGACTCCAGAGACGGCATCACTTGGCACGGCCCAGGAGGCGGATACGCTCCAGTTCCCACAATCAATCAATCCGGTTGCCGCGTCATTCAAGCAAGCCGGCTGTATCTGGGGCAAAGACACAGAAGGTCTAATCGTTGTGATTTTTCGTGCACCCATGCCGCCATAGTATCCAATGCGATAAATATCCATGCGGTAAGCGGTAACGGAGGTGTTCACCTTGAATTGCACGACCTCCCCTTTGTTGACGCTTATCTGAGCCGCATACCCATTAATATGACTGCTACCGGCTCCAGGTATGTCCCATTCACTGGGGGGACTACCGGGGAGGCTGTTCTCCAGGCAGATTATAGAAGTCGGCGGACAATCGGCGCGGAGCGCTCGGGAGTGGGCGGCTGCGGTCCGGGCCTTCTTGCCGCCGACGCGTGCCGCCGAGCGGATCACGTGTCTCTCCTGACGCATTCCATTCGCGGCTAAGCCGGTGAACCGGGACGGGTTCTGCATAACGTCCACCGATGGAGTCGGGTTGACTTCCATGGGCTGGCTGTGCACCTTGCCCGAAGTCTCTTCCGGCGTAACCGGCGTAACCGGCGCAATCGGCTTAAGCGTGACGTCCATCCGGTTCTCGCCGAGAGCGCTGACGACCTTCAGTTCGCCTTGACTGATATCCGAGGCGGGGTTCTGCGCCCAGACGGCTTGGGGCAGGCTGATCACGGCCACGATGGAGACACCAAAGGCTCGCATGGCGATCGGGACCGTCTGCCATCGCCTCCTCCTGCTGCCGCTCCTCTTCTCGTTGCCTGGCATGCGCAACCCCCGTTTGTACTCCTGTGGTGAATCTTCATCAGCGAAGACCGATAAGCGAAAGGTAGCGACGATCGCACCCTGGCCGGTATTACTCATAGAAGCGGCGATTTCCGCATCCAGCGGATACTGAAGCTGATTCTGTACAGGAGGTGTGATTCACGGCAAGGGTCGATTCGATCTAAAAAATCGCGAAAAACGAAAATTCTTACCTTCGGGCTGAGTGCAGGATGGGCAAGAGATAATTGGAAGCCGACGTCCTCGCGCCCCTGAGGCTGGATCCATGCGCACCGTGAGAGGGCGTTTGATTTGCGTTGTTTGCCCTAGTACGTCCCTCGCCAGGTTGGTGTGGCTTCGTCGGTTATGCGCTTACTGGTGTTGTCGATCATTGCGATGTGAATCATGGCTTCGGAACTGGCGGGTAGGGTCTCGTAGTCGCGGGCCAGACGGCGGTGGAGCATCAGCCAGCCGAACGTCCGCTCGATGACCCAGCGGCGTTTGAGGACATGGAAGCCCTTGATGTCGGAGTTGCGGGGAACGACCTCGGCGTCGATGCCCAGAGCGGCGGCGTGTTCGGTGAACCGGTTCTTGAATCCGGCGTCGACCCAGGTCTTGGTGAGCGTGGGGTGGTCGGCTTTGGCCTGGTCCAGCACCTGCATACCGGCTTGATTCTCCGAGACCGAGGCGGCGCAGACGGTGACCGCTAGGAGCAGGCCGAGCGCGTGGGTCGCGACGCTGCGCTTGCGACCCACGATCTTCTTGGCCGCGTCCGTGCCCTGGGTCGTGGTCGGCGGGTTGGTGGAGGTCTTCACGCTCTGGGTGTCGATGACCGAGGCCGTCGGCTCCGCGTCGTGCCCGTCCTTCACCCGGGCCAGGCCGGCCAGAACCTGTCGAAACACGGCGCGTCCTGGGCAAGCCCACGCCAGACGGAATCTGGGTCAGGTCATCTAACGAAATGGACATCGAAGCGATCTCGCCTCGGCACATAGATGCACAGATTCCAGACGAAACCGCGCGAATGCTCCGCTGGACATAAGCAGCTAAGCCCTACGGTCCATGCCAAAACGCCCTCTGAGGCGTTAAATCGAGGGCCTGACCGGGTATGGCTGTCGGCCGGGGTGATCCCGGTCCGGAGCGGCGACGGTGCGAGGACTACCTGGATCAGATTCTTGGCGACCTAGAAGAACTCGGATTTATCCTTGGCTTCGCCAATATAGTGCAAATTCGAACCTGCGGTCCCGGTAGGACGGCTCGGCATTCGTAAGACTGACGCTATGACCTGCGTATCCGTCGTGATCCCATGTTACCGATCAGTGCAGACACTTCCGACATTGGTGGATCGCCTCCTTGTCGTTCTGCCGACCGTCGCCTCCCAGTTTGAGGTCGTACTTGTCGTCGACGGTTCACCAGACAACACGTGGGAAGTCGCTCAAGAGCTTGCCGATCGGCATGAAACAGTCCGTGCGCTGCTGCTGGCCCGAAACTACGGACAGCACAACGCTCTTGTCGCCGGCATCCGCTGCGCTCGCTACGACATCGTGGTGACCATGGACGATGATCTCCAGCATCCACCAGAAGAGATTCCCAAACTCCTGGCAGGTCTCCGGCCTGAGCTCGACATCGTTTACGCAGTCCCACACACTGGGACACACGGATTTGTACGTGATCTAGCCTCGAAGTCGCTCAAAATTGGAATCTCTGGGCGGTTCGGCGGGGAAAACAGTCAAGATATTTGCGCGTTTCGTGCCTTCCGTAGTTTTCTGCGCGAATCATTGGACGGAGTCACAGGGCCGTACACTCTAATCGATATCGCATTTTCATGGGCGACCACGCGGGTCGGGACCGTCCGGGTGAATATGAAACACCGATCCGTTGGGAACTCCAATTACACTGTTTCGATGCTCGTTCGCCACGCGGTCGATGTACTGGTTGCGTACAGCACTATTCCGCTTCGCTTGGTCACCTATTTCGGGTTGTTGGCGGGCGCTATCGGAACCATCCTTCTCGCGGTCTTTCTTTGGAAGTACTGGTGTGGAGATACCACGGTTAAAGGATTCACATCGACGGCCTCCATGATTTCGCTCTTCGCCTCTGCCCAGATGGTTGCCCTTGGAGTCATCGGAGAATATCTCGGCAGGATTCATGTGGAACGCATGGGGCGCCCAACGTACATCATTCGCAAACGGTCTGAAAGTCATGCTCCAAGCCTGTCGGTGACTCCTGATGTGAGCAGGGAAACTGTCATCCATCCGGGAGCCGGTATTCACGAATGATAGTCCCCAGGGGTTTCTCTGAGGGATTCATGCGAAGTTCGAACAAGTCGAAAGTGTAGGGCGCATGAAACGGGTTGCGATAGTTCAATCAAACTATATTCCATGGAAGGGATACTTTGACCTAATCGCCGGCGTTGACGAGTTCATCCTCCTCGACGAAGTGCAATACACTGACAGAGATTGGCGTAATCGTAACCGTATAAAGACGGCGACGGGTCTCAGGTGGCTCTCGATTCCGCTCAAGCGCGGTCCTCGGAGTCAGCTGATCAACGAAGTGACCGTCACCGACCCGAACTGGAGCGTCGTGCACTGGCGAGTCCTCACGCAGGCCTACCGGAGGGCTCCCTATTTTGACGAGTTCGCATCGGCCCTGGAAAGACTTTACCGCGGATGTGGAAGTGACAGGCTGTCTGAAATAAACAAGCACTTCCTCGATGGGCTCTGTTTGATCCTTGGTATTGAGGCCAATCTGCGCTGGTCCACCGACTATGAAACGACAGGATCCAAGACAGAGCGCCTCGTCGATCTGTGCCAGAAGGCGGGCGCCTGCCAATATGTCACTGGTCCGGCTGCGCGGGCTTACCTCGATGAAGGCCTCTTCCGGAGAGCGGAAATCGAGGTTCGATGGTTCGACTACTCAGGCTACCCCGAATATCCACAGCTCCATCCGCCGTTCGACCATCGGGTGAGCATCCTTGATCTCATCTTCAACACGGGGCCGAACGCTGCCGAACATCTAAAGATCACTAATTTCGGGGGTGCATTACGATGAGTGCCGATTCGATCCTGAGCGAGTCGAATGTTGCTTCACCCGGAAGGCTGCGGCGTACTGCTGTCTCCGTGGTATGGCAGAGGCCGTGATAAATCGAGAAGTCGGTCATTCATGTACTGCATTCGTAAGGTAAGCACTCCCTGGTTCCGGCCCGCTGGATCTGACCCGAGGATGACGCTGACAGTGGGCTGCATCACGCGCGAGCAGTCTTCGGCTCCGGAACCTGATGAATGCTTACCGGATATCAGTGGAGTCAGCATCGGCTGACGCATCTCGACTCGTATTCTGTCATGTCGATATCACGTGATCGACTCCGAAAGAGGCTCGTGGACTCTCCTCTACGACGATGTTCTGCGGTTCGCGCCCGTCTAGCGACTGCCCGAACCGATCCGTCAGGCCGACCACTTCTCACGTCGGCGCCGCTGGAACCGCTCTGCCACGAGGCTTGCGCAGGCCATATGAAAGGAAGGTCATGAAGGTCAAACTGAGGCCGGTCCGAGAGGAAGATCTGGACGTCTTCGAGGCGGAACGGGCTACCCCGGAGCGCAGAGGCGAGCTCCAGTGGTACGGACACCGCTCTTCTCACGGGCTGCGCCAAGAGTTCGCCGAGAACGGATTCCTCGGTGCTGACTCCGGCCGACTCACCATCGACGTCGACGAGGATGCAGCCGGATGGGTGGTGTGGTGGATGACCGCCTGGGGACCAGACGCTACGTGCTGGTGCTGGGCGATGGGCATCTGCGTCTTCTCCGACTTCCGCCGCAAGGGAATCGGAACACTGGCTCAGCGCCAGCTTGTGGATTACTTGTTCGCCCACACGCGGGCCGAGCGCATCCAGTCCTTCACCGACATCGCCAACTACGGCGAGCAACGCGCTCTGGAGAAGATCGGGTTCGAACGCGAGGGGATCCTGCGCCGTGCCCAATGGCGGGATGGCGGCTGGCACGACCAGGTCCTCTATTCGGTGCTGCGCCCTTGACATCCTCCCCTCCCCGAAGGGAGGGGAGTTCCCACGGCCACCCATGAATGCTTGCCGATTTTCGTCCACGCCGGATGGCCAAGGAGGCAAACGTGGCTTGAGGTGGCATCAGCAGGTTGAACAGGCGGTGCCGGCTTTGCTCTGCCCGGATTCAGGCGGGTGCGCATCCTCCAGACGATCGGGGGCGGTGTGCTCTCACGATGAGGGAGACTCCAGGGAGCGACTTGACCGGCAGGTACCTCTCAACCGCGATGATGGCGCCAAGGCCCATGTTGGCCAGATATGGCATTTCCGTGACGTCGGACCCGGAGATGCGTCTCCTGCGCCAGGCGACGACCGGTCTCAGCAAGACGTTCCAGCTCCACATACGGTCGATGATCAGGCCTTCTCCGGTCAGCAGGGAGTTCAAGCCATCCCGTGTATACCGACGGACATGGCAGGATGCCACGTCGTGTGCTGACCACAGAGCCATGTCGCATGGGACCGTGATCAGCGCCGTTCCGCCAGGTTGGAGCACACGTACGAGCTCGCGGACGGCTTTGTGGTCCTCCTCGATGTGCTCCAGCACGTCGAATGCCAAGACGAGGTCGAATCGCATGTCGGGCAGAGGTAGATCCCGCGCGTCGGCATGGACTGCCTGCAGGCCACGCTCGCGGGCAAGCTCTACCGCGGTTTCGGAGTAGTCCGCGGCCAACGCGTCCCACCCGTACTCGATGAGCACGCGGGTATTGCCGCCCCCTGCCGCACCGATGTCGAGCGCTCTGCCGGGCGTGCTGATTCGACGGAGCTCACGCGCGAGGATGGCACGTCGCTCGCGATACCACCAGTGCCGGTCTTCCACCTCGACCGTGCGACGAATCTGAGTGGCCTCCATGACATACACCCTTCTAGGAGCTATACATGCGCGGAAAGTAGTTGCGATCTCATCATGTGTGCTTGCGAATCCAAGGCGCCCCACAACCTGGGAGGCATGACCAGTGCCCCGAAACCGCTGTTGGAGCGTTCGGTGAACTGCGGTACTCCAGCGATCACCGATCGGTTTTCTTCAGTCGACGCCACCAGTCCTGGTGATCGCGGTACCACCGCACGACTTGGTCGAGTCCTGCGTCGAAGTCAATGCGGGGTTTGTAGCCGATCGCCTCGATCTTGCTGCTGTCCAGGGAGTAACGCTGATCGTGTCCGAGTCTGTCCGGCACCTGTGCGACCATCTCCCAGCCCATGCCGAAGGCTGCGAGCAGCCGAGTAGGGGGAGTTGGGCAGTAAGGGCTCCGACTTGGTCCAGGATCCTGCGGCGATGGATCCGTATACCTCGTCCGTGGAGACCTGAACGACCGTACGCACGCCGGTATCGAGCGCCGCCTGCCTTCCGGACAGCAGTGATCGCACATAGTGGGAGCCGATGAATCCAGCGCCACCTGGAACAAGGATTTTCATGCTCGCACCTGAATCTTGCTGTGGTCGCCGACCATGAGTTGATGCGTGTTGGGCACTCCTCTGGCCCGGCTGACCTCGACGTTTCGGCCGATCAGGGAGTACGTGAGCCCTGAGACGCCTCTGATGGTGGACTCTCCCAGAACTATGCTGTATTGCACATCGGCGTCCTCCAGCACGCAGCCCTCGCCGATTGAGGTGTAGGGACCGATGTACGAACCGTTGATCTTGCTGTGGGCCCCGACAACCGCAGGCCCTCGAATCACCGAGTTCTCTACCACCGCCCCGGGCTCGATGACAACGCGTCCCGTTATCTCCGAGAACCCGTCAATGGTTCCCCGGATGTCTGGTTCGATTGCCTCCAAGACGATGCGATTACACTCCAGCATGTCCTGCAGACGCCCGGTATCCCTCCAGTAGCCGCTGACGAAGTGCGAACGGACGCGACCACCGTTGTCAATGAGCCATTTGATCGCATCCGTGATCTCTAGCTCGCCCCGGGCGGAAGGCGTGATCGCCCGGACGGCCTCATGAATGGCCGGAGAGAACGTGTAGACCCCCACGATCGCGAGATCGCTACGCGGGTGCTCCGGCTTCTCTTCCAGCCCGATGATCTCGCCCTCCGGCCCAAGTTCGGCGACTCCGTAGAATTGTGGTTCGGCGACTTTGGTGAGCAGGATCTGGGCGTCATTGTCAGCTTCACGGAAGGCATCTACCAGGCCAGCGATGCCGTCTACCAGGAAGTTGTCACCCAGGTACATCACGAATGGCTCATCGGCGAGGAACTCTCGGGCGATCAGGACACAGTGCGCAAGCCCAAGAGGAGCGTCCTGGGGGATGTAGGTCACGTCGAGGCCGAACTTCGAACCGTCCCCGACCGCTTCCTGAACCTCGCGAGCCGTGTCGCCGACGATGATTCCGACGCTGCTGATGTCCGCGTCCCGTATCGCTTCGAGTCCGTAATAGAGCACCGGTTTGTTGGCGACGGGGACCAGCTGCTTCGCCGAGGTGTGGGTCAGCGGGCGCAGCCTCGTCCCCTTGCCACCCGCTAGAACGAGTGCCTTCATGGTCCTTGAGTCCTTCCACGAAGAATGCTTGGCCGCGGCACGGTATGTCCGCTCAAATTTACGCGTAGCTCCAATTAGCGGCTCGTCGCCGTCCTTCGTTTTTGTCGAAGAGCGTGTGACATGTTGCCAAGACTAGACTTTTCCGCGATCAGGAAACGTCCATGTTCGATGTATGGCATAGCCTAGCGGTGGACTCGCGATTATTATCAGACCCTGCGCTACCATAATCGGAATACCAGCGAATTCAACCAAAATCGGGACACCGATAACAGATGCCGCCAGGAAGCTCAATCCGACCACGTAGAACCGCAGATAACCCGTAATCCACGATTCCCTGGAAACACGGAAGACCACCAGCCTGTACCAGGGATAGACGATGATCGAGGTGATCAAGTGGCTGACCACAAGTAGGGAAAGATAAGGAACCTCGTCTTTGGCGACAAGCAATCCCAGGCCAAGGAGAACGTAATAGACTGCAGCCGTCATGGCGCCGGCCAGTAGATATGTGATGCGTTGTCCCCCAAGCGCCGCGATCAGAGCTCGCCGCCAAAAATATGAATTCCTGTCGCGGACGATTTGGTTTTCGACTTCAACCATATGGCAGTCACTCCGGACGATGATCAGGTGGCGGGATCAACTCACCCTGTAGGTCTGGACGGCGTCGATCACGTGTGTCATGTCGGCCTCATCCAGGTCGGCGAAGAGCGGCAGTCGTACGAGGCGATCTGCGACATCCTCCGTTACTGGGCATCCGCCCGAAGCCACCCGCCCATACCGCACGCCCGCGGGGGCGGTGTGCAACGGCTGGTAATGGAATGTCGCCTGCACACCTCTGCTCGAAAGATGGCTGATGAACGCCTGGCGGTTCTCCAGATCTGGGAGCAGTAGATAGTACAGATGTGCGGGATGCGCGCAGCCGTCCGGGATCATCGGCTGAGAGACCCCGTTCTTCGCCGCCCAGTCCGCCAGTTCCTTGTGATACCCGTGCCACGCGGTGTGACGCCGGAACTGAATCTTTTCGAAAGATTCCAGCTGGGAGGTCAGCTGTGCGGCGAGAACATCGGATGGCAGGTAGCTTGAGCCAATGTCGATCCACCGGTACTTGTCCACCTGACCCCGGAAGAACCGACTGCGGTCGGTGCCCTTCTCTCGGATGATTTCGGCCCGCGCAACGAGACCGGCATCGTTCAGGAGCAACGCGCCGCCCTCTCCGCACTGGACGTTCTTCGTTTCGTGGAAGCTCTGCGTGGCCATGCATCCGAACGACCCCAGGGGCCGGCCCTGGTAGAACCCGCCCAGTCCGTGGGCGTTGTCCTCAACGAGAGCCAGGCCGTGCCGTTCCGTGAGTTCGCCGATGATCTCCATTGCGCAGCCGACACCCGCGTAGTGAACGACCACGATGGCCCGCGTGCGATCGGTGATCGCGGCCTCGATCAGGCGTTCATCCACGTTCAGGGTGTCGGGCCTGCAGTCGACGAATACGGGCACAGCCCCGCGCAGGGCGTAGGCGTTGGCCGCCGACATGAAAGTGAACGACGGCATGATCACCTCGTCACCGGGCCTCAGATCCAGCAGGATCGCCGACATCTCCAGCGCATGCGTGCAAGAGGTAGTCAGCAGCGCATGGTTTGACCCGGTCATCTCCCTGAGAAGTCTGGCGGCCCGGTGGGTGAACGGCCCATCTCCGGAGGTGGATCCTTGGCGTACGGCCTCCGTGAGGTAATTGAGCTCATTTTCCGAGATATGTGTTCGATTGAAGGGAATCGTCTTCAGTTCGGTTGGACTCACCGCCGCAGTGAACAACGAACCGACCTGTCGCCACACATTGCGCCCTCATTCCATTGGGAAACCATTGAGCAAGTTTTGCCCTTATGTGCTCAGGCTGATTTCGGACTTTTATCCCTTTTATTCTCTGCGGTGGTGTGGCTGGTTCTCCCGAGGTCGCTCCGGATGTCAGCTTCCACGGCCCGCGGGAGGTTCGAGGGGACCCCCTTCGCGGGGGCTGTCCTCCGTCCTTCGGCGGACTTCCCTCGCCGGTCATGCCGCTGGCGACGCCATCAAGCCGGAGCCCAGCGCCCAGCGTCCATGCCGGACGCTGGGCGCTGGGCGCTGGAAAGCACCCCCCGATGCCGTACCGGCCGCCGTAGGTGTGTGGTCGTGGTCAGCGGCCGAAATGGTCTCAGTCGTCGCATCGGCCCGTTCGGGCCGATCCACGAGAAACTACGGTCGGCGCCACGGGCAATCCCACGAATGATTGAATAAGCCCCCAGCGCGGTAGGGCGCTTTAGTAACGCGTCAGTATGAAATTATCTATGACTGTAATATTAATTGCTTTCGAACACCACATCGACCCAGTAGTTAGCGGATTGGTAGGTGATCGTCGGGAAAGTGTTCGCTGTGCTGTAGCTGTATACGCCGTTGCCGCCTTCTTCGCCGTCTGCGAGTGCGGTGAGCGGGCCGTTCGTGTACTGCGAAGTGAAGTATGGCCTTGTTACTGAATAATATCCGGTCGTGTAATAGGAGGCGACATAGGTGGTGTTGGCGGTGATCGGAACCGGTGTTGCGAAGTTCACTTTCTGCCAGCCGGACGCGGTCTCATTGGTGAAGGTCGCGGAGGTGAGTAGATTACCGTCGCTGGTCCACAGGCTTCCGATGTGGGTCCCGATGTTCCGGGGGCCTTTGTAGAATCGAATACCGGTGATGACTCCATCCACAGTGGATCTGAATTTTACGCCGACCGCGGCGTCCTGGGAGTCGGGTTGAGATTGGACCGCCGGGGTAGCCGTGTTATCCCACAGACTGGTTGACGGCTTGAACAGCACATCGACCCAGTAATTAGTGGATTGATAGGTGTTTGTCGGGAAAGTGTTCGCCGTGCTGTAGCTGTATACGCCGTTGCCGCCTTCTTCACCGTCTGCGAGTGCGGTGAGCGGGCCGTTCGTGTACTGCGAAGTGAAGTATGACCTTGTCACTGAATAATACCCGGACGTGCGGTAGGAGGCGACATAGGTGGTGTTGGCGGTGATCGGAACCGGTGTTGCGAAGGTCACTTTCTGCCAGCCGGACGCGGTCTCATTGGTGAAGGTCGCGGACGCGAGTAGAGCGCCACTGCTGGTCCACAGGCTTCCGATGTGGGTCCCGATGTTCTGGGGGCCCTTGTAGAATCGAATACCGGTGATGATTCCATCCACAGTGGATCTGAATTTTACGCCGACCACGACGTTCTGGGAGTCGGGTTGAGATTGGACCGCCGGGGTAGCCGTGTTATCCCACAGACTTTCTGACACAGACTGGGTCAGTTCGGGTGATGTGCTCGGGGCGAAGTGGATCACGTTCTCATGATCGAAGGTGTCCCCGCCCAGGTAGACGGCGGTGATCTGGTGATCTCCTGGGGAGAGGTTTGAGGTCGTGAACGTGGCGGGGCCAAGGCTGCTGTGATTACTCGAGCCGAAGATGGTCGAGCCGTCCTTGAAGACGACTTCACCGGCGGGAATGACCGAGCCGGTGTTCGCCTTCACCGTGGCGATGAAGGTGATCGGTTCCCCCACCCCGGCGGGGTTGGGTGATGAGGTCAGGGTCGTGGTGGTCGGCGGGTCGTTCGGCACGGTGATGCGGGTGGCCGGCAGGCTGGCGGTGCCCTGGGTGCTGACCGTGCCGTTGAGGGCGAAGACGCGGCCGAAGACGGCCGCGCCGGTGCTTACCGTGACCGAGTTCTGTGCCAGGACGTTTCCCCGGAAGGTGCAGTACGTGCCCAAGGTCGCGTTGCCGCTGACCTGCCAGAAGAGGTTGTTCGCCTGCGCGCCCCGAAGGAGGGCGATGTTGCTGACGTTCGCCGTGGTCAGGGTGGACGCCTGGAAGATGAAGACGGCGTCCGGGTCGCCCTGGGCGTCGAGGGTGAGCGTGCCGCTTATCGCGAAGGTCCCGTTGGAGGAGTTGTAGACGCCCGGGGTCTTGGTCGTGCCGCCGAGTTGCGAGGGCACGGTGGCGTCGGGCGTCCGCCCGGCGACGTCGTTGTAGGCGGCGACCAGGTCGGCCTTGGCCTGCGCCGCGGTGGCGTCGGCCGCGTGTACGGTTCCCGACACGGTGCCGGGAGGGAAGCCGACCACCGACGAGCCCGGGCTCACCCCGAGGTCCCCGGTGATTGAGGTGCGGTTCGTGTTGACAACGGCGGTTCCGGCCAGCGTTCCGAAAGGCGCGGCATTACCGATGCTCACGGGCTGCGCCGCGTCCGCGCTGCCCGGCGTTCCGGCGACCACGCCCATCACGAGGACAGCGGTGAGAGACGCTCTCAGCCAGGAACGAATGAAATTTCGTGGAAGAACTTGAGAGTAACTGGCATTGATCGTAGGCGCGGTAGTTTTCCGTGCGGGTTCCGCACGGCGGTTAACCGTTTCTGGATCCGTCAGAAGCTGTTGGGCAGTCGTTTCGTGCTTCATTTCTTCCGACGCAACCGTATCGGCTGTTTGATCAAACGCGTCGCGATAGGGATTGGACATGCGACACAACTCCTCGCTGACTTTGTGCTGTGCCAGGCGTTTGGTCTGGCCCGTAATCTGGAACTTGTTACGTTAACCTTTCGACATTCGTCTTGATTCTGCCTGGTTTGTCGTATTTGTCGCACAAGGTGTCGAAAGGTAAGTGGCGAGAAATATCGCCTGAATGTTGTCATGCTGATGGAAGATGCCATGTCATACGCTGACGACTGTGCCTCGGAGGGGACGCACGCGGGTCTCTGGGAGATCATAAAAGACGTCTTTTAATACGTTATTAGAATAAAATTTACTTGTGCGCACTCCTGGATACTCCTTGCTTTATAGTGTGAAAATAGTTTCCGTTCTCTGTGGGTGATCATTTCTTTGGGCTGGGTGGCAGGTTCGAAATCCGTTCGCGTTAATTGGGCGTGACCTAGCTGTCAACGATATGGATATATAACGGCATATATTCGTATTTCGATTAGTTTGTGACGTCTGGATGATGCGGTCACGTTATCGGCAGTCGTCTCAACGCGCTCGCCCACATCGCGTCAAACTCGATCAGGAGACGACACGCCCAGGTCGCAGCCGAATCGATGTTGTGAGAACTCCGGGCTCCTACAGTCGGGGTCATATCTCATCTCGAAGTGACGGGGGTCCTGACATGGGAGAGAAGCTGGTCGTTGTCGGCCAGGGTTACGTCGGCCTGCCTCTGGCGATGCGCGCGGTCGGCGCGGGGTTCGACGTGGTGGGGATCGATCTGGACGAGTGGCGGGTCAAGCGGCTCAACGCCGCCGAGTCCTATGTCGAGGACGTCGGCGACGACCTGCTGGCCGCCGCCCATCGTTCCGGCCGTTACCGGGCCAGCGCCGACTACGCCGACGCGGAGGCGTTCGACGTCTGCGTGATAACGGTGCCGACGCCTCTGCGCGAAGGTGTTCCCGATCTCCGCCACATCGGCTCGGCCGGCCGGTCCCTCGCCCCGCTGGTACGGCGAGGCGCGACGGTGATCCTGGAGTCCACCACGTATCCCGGGACCACCGAGGAGTATCTCCGGCCCCTGCTGGAGGAGGGTTCGGGGCTGCAGTCGCCGGAGGACTTCTTCCTGGGCTACAGCCCGGAACGGATCGACCCGGGCAATTCCCTGTGGCGTCTGGAGAACACGCCGAAGGTCGTCTCCGGGATCGACGAGACATCCCTGAGGAGGATCCGGACGTTCTACGGGCGGATCGTGCAGGAGGTCGTCCCGGTCTCCTCGCTGCAGGTGGCCGAGCTGTGCAAGCTTCTGGAGAACACCTTCAGGCATGTCAACATCGCGCTGGTGAACGAGCTTTCGATCTTCGCGCAGCAGCTCGGCATCGACGTCTGGGAGGCCATCGACGCCGCCTCGACCAAGCCGTTCGGCTACCTGCGCTTCACCCCCGGGCCCGGCGTCGGCGGTCACTGCCTGCCGATCGACCCGTCGTACCTGTCGTGGAAGGTCAAGCGCAGCCTGGGGCACAACTTCCGGTTCGTGGAGCTGGCCAACGACATCAACGACCACATGCCGGAGCACGTCGTGCACCGGGTCGGCCTCGCGCTGAATCGCCTGCGCAAGCCGGTCAACGGCAGCCGGGTGCTCGCGCTCGGCCTCGCGTACAAGAAGAACGCCGGAGACTGCCGCGAGTCGCCCGCGATCGACGTGGTCAGGGGCCTGCGCAAGCTGGGCGCGGACGTACGGGCCGCGGACCCGCATGTGGACTGCTTCCTGCTGCCGGAAGGCGTCGAGGTCGTCACCTTCTCGGAGTGGGAACTGGCGGCGGCGGACGTGGTGCTGATCCTCACCGACCATGACCGCTTCGACTACGAGCTCGTCCAGCGGGCGAGCGCCTTCGTTCTCGACACCCGGAACCGGTGCGGCGGGCCCAATGTCGAGAGGCTGTGACCCACCTCGCCCCGCCGCGCGCCTTCCCTAAGACGGCGCGTCGGCGGCGCGGGGAATCTCGGTCCCCAAACGGGCCGAGAGGAGGTCGACGACGGTGACCCCGCCGGACTCCGCGGGGCTAAGACTTCATGACGCGGGCGATCAACTCCTCGACCTGGCCGTTGAGCTTGGCCCCCCGGGGCCACCCGGCGTAGTGGGTGAGGAAGATGACGATCTCGCGCAGCTCGTCGGGGGTGAGGTCGCCGGTCCTCAGCGCCGCGTCCAGCTGAAGCCCGACGACGTCGTCCATGCCCTGCCCGACGAGCAGGCCGACCAGCAGCAGCCGCCGGTCGCGGGTCGAGATCCCCTCCCTGGACCACACCTCGGCGAACAGGTGCTCGACGGTCATCCCGAAGAAGTCGCCCGGCCCGTCCCCGACGTGATCCCAGCCGTAGACCTGTTTCATGATCTCCAATCCGCGCCTCCGGCGGTCAGGAGTGGTGTCATCCGTGTGATCGCTCATGGGGCACTCCGAGTCCGTCGGCCAGCTGTTCCAGGGCGAGGGCGGCCAGGGGGGTCTCCACCCCTCTGGCCCGTGCCAGTTCCAGTGCGAGGGTAAGGTCTTTCTCCCCCAGAGTCCTAACATGTAGCAATATGTCGTACCAGGGATCGTCCGGCGTTACAGGTCCCGTCGTCTTCCTCAACATGATCGCCCCCGGGCCGCCGGTGATCGCGTCCGAGTGCCTGACGGCCCGCGCCAGCGCCTTCAGTGAGATCCCGCACGACTCGGCCAGCCGCTGCGCCTCCGCCGCCGCGGCGAACGACGCGAAGTGCAGCAGGTTGCGCGCCAGCTTCGCCCTGGTGCCGGCCCCGGCGGGGCCGACGTGCAGCACCAGCTCCGCCCAGCGCCCGAACGGCTCCTCGCACCGCTCGACCGCCTCCTGCGGGCCGCCCACGAACACCGCGAGCCTGCCCTGGTGCGCGCCCATGAAGCCGCCGCTCACCGGGGCGTCCACCACGTGCACGCCATACGGCTCGGCTTCGGCCGCCAGTTCCTCGGCGGTGGACGGGGCGATCGTCGAGTGGACGGCGATCACCGTGCCCGCCCTCGCGGCCGGCAGCCCGGCGCGCACGACCTGGCGTACCTGCTCGTCGTCGAGGACCATAACCTCGATCAGATCGGCCTCTGCCATGATCTCCAGCGGGTCCCGCACGGCCCGCGCGCCCTTCTCCACCACCGGCGCGCACGCCTCGGCCCTGATGTCGTGCACGAGCAGCCCGCCGGGCCAGCCGGCCAGGTGCGTGGCCATCGGCACGCCCATCTGCCCCAGCCCGATGAATCCGAGTCTCAACGGAGAACCCCCTCGTTGATTCGAAGGTCACACGATCGGGGTTGCGTCCACGTTGCGCCGCTCATGACCGGATCACCTGCCCGCCGTCCACGTTGAAGATCTGCCCGGTGATCCAGCCCGCCTCCTCCGACAGCAGGAACAGGCACATCCCGGTCAGGTCCTCGGGCCGGCCGAGCCGCTTGAGTGCCAGGTCACCGACCATCTGCCTGCGGTAGGCCTCGGGGACCACCGCCCGGGTGGCCTCGGTGTCGGTGGGGCCGGGGGCGATCGCGTTGACCCGGATGCCCATGCCGCCGAGTTCGTGGGCGAGCTGCTGGGTCAGGCCGTTGATACCGACCTTGGCCAGGCCGTAGAACCCGGAGTAGACCCACGCGGCGGTCGACGACTGGTTGACGATCGAGGCGCCCTCGCCCATCAGCGGATAGCAGGCGCGCACGCAGTTCAGCGCCCCGTCCAGGTTCACCGCCATGAACCTCCGGTAGTAGTCCCAGTCCACGGTGATCAGGAAGTCCAGCCTCATCCCGCCGTAGATCGCGGCGTTGTTGACCAGGTGGTCGAGCCTGCCGAAACGCTCCCTGGCCACCGAGGCCATCGCCCTCGCCGACTCGGGGTCGGCCACGTCGGTCCTGACGAACACCCCGCCGACGTCCTCGGCCACCCGCTCGCCCAGCTCGGTCTCCAGGTCGGCCACCACCACCTTCGCGCCCTCGGCCGCCAGGGCGCGGACGTAGGCCTCGCCGATTCCTCGCGCGCCGCCGGTGACGATCGCCACCCTGTTCTCGAAACGCATCACTGACCTCCGTGAGGGGTGGCGACGACCTTGCTCTCCAGGTACTCCTCGAAGCCGAGCACGCCCATCTCCCGGCCGACCCCCGACTGCTTGTAACCGCCGAACGGCACGTCCCCGCCGTACCACTGCCCGCCGTTGACGCCGACCGTTCCGGTCCGCAGCCGCCCGGCCACCGCCAGCGCGCGCTCCTCGTCGCCCCCGTGCACCGCGCCCGACAGCCCGTACGGCGAGTCGTTGGCGATCCGCACCGCGTCGTCGTCCCCGTCGTGCGGCACGGCCACCAGCACGGGGCCGAAGATCTCCTCCTGGGCGACCCGCGCGGAGTTCGGCACCCCGACGACGAGGGTCGGCTCGATCCAGAAGCCCCGGTCCCGCTCCGGTGGCCGCCCACCGCCACAGGCGAACGCGCCGCCCTCGTCCACGGCCAGCCGCAGGTAGGACTCCACCCGGTCCCGCTGCGCGGCCGAGATCACCGGTCCGCAGACGGTCCCGGGGTCGGTGGGGTCGCCCACGCCCAGCCTGCCCAGCGTCCTGGCCGCGGCGTGCACGCCCTCGTCGAACCGCTCCCGGGGGAGCAGCAGCCGGGTCGTGATCGCGCACCCCTGTCCGGCATGGGTGGCCACCGCGAAGGCCGCCATCGCCGCGGCCGAACCGATGTCCGCGTCCTCCAGCACGATGTAGGCGGACTTGCCGCCCAGCTCCAGGAAGACCCGCTTCACGGTCGCCGCCGCCGAGGCCATCACCGAGCGGCCCGTCGCGGTGGAACCGGTGAACGAGACCAGGTCCACCCGCGGGTCGGCGACCAGCTGGGCGCCGAGCGCGTGCGAGGAGGAGGTGACGACGCCCAGCACGCCGGGCGGGAGGTCCGTCTCCTCGTGGACGATCCGCGCCATGAAATCGGCCACCAGGGGAGTGTCGGGGGCGGGTTTGAGCACCACGGTGTTACCCGCCGCCAGCGCCGGGCCCAGCTTGGCCAGGTTGATCTGGTGCGGGAAGTTCCACGGGGTGATCGCGCCGACCACCCCGGCGGGCTCGCGCAGCAGGGTACGCCGCGACGTCATGCCCATCGGCGCGCCCACCCCCAGATCCCGCGACCACTCGTAGGACTCGGCGAGGTCGGCGAACCAGCCCAGGTCCGCCACCGGGGCGTCCAGCTGGGGGCCGTACGTCAGGAAGACCGGGCAGCCGGCCTCCGCCACCGTCAGCTCCCGCAGCTCGGAGGCGTGCGAGACGAGCCCGTCTCGCAGCTGGCGCAGGCAGCGGGCACGCAGCCGCGGGTCGGCGGACCACACTCCGGCGTCGAACGCCTCCCGCGCCGCGCCGATCGCCGCGTCCATGTCGGCGGGCGTCCCGTCGGGGGCCTCGCCGACCACCTCCTCGGTGGCGGGGTTGACGCTCGCGAACCGGCCGCTCATCGCCGCCCCCTTACGGCCGGAGCCCGCTCCGGCGCACGATCGGAGGACGGCGCGGGTTCCGGAACCCGGCGCGGCGCACGGCCGGGACGGCGGCTCACGGGCGGTCCCAGAGAGCGACGGGGGCGCCGCCCAGCCGGTACCAGCCGCCGGGTCTGCCGCCGGCGCGCTCCATCCGGCGCTTCATGCCGTCGGTCAGCACGCCCGCCTGGATCATCTCCACGAACAGCGCGGTGGCGTTGCCGAAGTCGAACCAGTCGCGCTGCCACGACCACTTCATCTCACCGGCGTACCTGAACCACGAACCGCCGATCCCCGCCACCTCGTACGGCGTGCCGTCGGGGCGCGTCGCCTCGGCGACCTGCTTCCAGAAGCCGACCACCTCGCCGGCGACCTCGTCGACGAGGACCTTCTGGTACGGGTACCGCCAGCCGTCGAGACCGCCCATCTCCTGGCCGAGCGCGATGTCGCGGATCTCCCGCCGGCCCACGGCCATGAACTCCAGCTCGGGCCCGAGGTTCCAGCCGTAGGTGGCGTCCTCGGTGTAGAGGGAGGCCAGCGGCCTCCAGTCGCCGAGGCGCTCGCACTCCCGGTTGGACGACAGCCACAGCCGGACCATCTCGTCCAGCTCTTCGCGGGGATACATCAGTCCTCCAGTCGCAGGGCCCGGGTCGGGCAGTTCCGCACGGCTTCGCGCACCGCGTCGAGCAGGGGGTCGGGCAGAGAGTCGGGCAGGGCGTCTCGCCGAATCTCCACCACGCCGCGTCTGGGCACGGAGAAGACCTCCGGGGCGGCGAACTCGCACTCGGCGTGCCCCTGGCACAGGTCGGGATCCAGGACGACCCTCATCGGGCCCGCCTGCGGTAGCGGACCGCGCAGGGCTGCCGGAGCTGGACGACCATCTTGCTGTGGTCGTTCTGGTAGCTGTCCAACGGCTGGGCGGGCGCGAACTCCCAGTCCCGCAGCAGCACCGAGAAGATCGCCTTCAGCTGGACCATCGCGAACTGGGCTCCCACGCAGCGGTGCCTGCCGGCCCCGAACGGGATCCACGTCCACCGGTTGACCAGGTCCTCCTGGCGCGGCTCCGCGTAGCGCCCCGGCTGGAACTCGTCCGGCGCGGGGAAGTCGTCGGGCAGCCGGTTGGAGATCGCGGGGGAGGCGGCCACCAGCTCGCCGGGCTCGATGTCGTACCCGCACACCCGCTGCGGTGTCTTGGCCACCCGCATGAGCATGATCAGCGGCGGGTGCAGCCGCAGCGCCTCCTTGATCGCCGACTCCAGCACCGGAATCTCGCGCAGCGCCTGGAAGCTCACCGTGGAGCCGTCGGCGTACAGCGCGTCCAGCTCCCCGGTCACCTCCGCCAGCACCGCCGGGTTGCGCAACAGCTCGATGAGCGTCCAGGCGGCGGTGCCGGAGGTGGTGTGGTGCCCGGCGAACATCATCGAGATGAACATCCCGGTGATCTCGTCGGCGCCGAAGCGCGGCGTGCCGTCCTCGTTTCCGACCGAGAGCAGCACGTCCAGCAGGTCGCGGTCCTCCCGCGCCGCGGGACCGCGCGAGTCCATGATCTCCTGGACCAGCGCCACCAGCTTCACCCTGGCCTCGTCGCGGCGGCGGAACGACTCGATGTCGGCGTACGGGTCCACGAACGCGATCGGGTCGGTGCCGCGCTCGAGATCGTGGTAAAGGCGCGCGAACCGCACGTCGAGTTGCTCGCGGAACCTCCGGCCGATCAGGCACGAGGAGGAGGTGTAGATCGTCAGCTCGGCGAACCAGTCGAGCAGGTCGATCTCGCCCTCGTCGCCCCAGAGCGCGACCAGCTCCCTGACCTCCCGCTCGATGGTCTCGGCGTGCCCGCGCATCATGGTGGCCCGCAACGCCTGGTTGTGCAGCATCTCCTTGCGCCGCTCGGGCGGGGCGTCGAACACCACGCCCTCCCCGAAGATCGGTTTCATGAACGGGTACGCCTCGGCCTGGTCGAGGTCCTCTTCCGTGGAGCGGAAGAAGAACTCGTTGGCCTCCGCGCCGGACAGCAGCACGACAGGCCGCCCCGCCAGCGCGAACGCGCCGACGTCCCCGCACTCCTCCCGCACCCGCCGCATCAGCGCGATCGGATCGGTGCGCAACTCCTCTAGATGCTCACTCCCCGAAACCACGGGCGGCCTGGTAATCATCTCTCTCCTTCGGGTAGGGGGGCTTCCGGTTCGATTTCGAGGAGGGTTATGTGGGCGCCGCGGGGCATGGAGACGACGGCGAGGACGGCCGCGGCCACGTCGCGGGGTTTGAGGAAGCGGTCGTGCCGGGCCAGCCCGAACCTGGTCCAGTCGTCCAGGACCTTCTGCAGGACCGGCGCCGGCCAGTTGTGGCCCATGCCCGACAGGGTCGGCCCGGGGCGCAGGATCGAGGCGCGTACCCCGGTGCCTTCCAGCTCCATCTGCATCGCCCTGGCCAGTCCCTCCAACCCGTTCTTGGCGGCGACGTAGGCGCCCATCCGGGGCCGCGGCAGGCGTACGACGTCGGAGGTGACGAACACGATGTCACCGCGGCCCCTGGCCGCCATCGCGGGGACCACCGCGGACACGAACCGCTGGGTGCCGACGAGGTTGAGCTGGAGTTGAACCTCGAAGGAGGGGGTGGAGGTCTGGTAGGAGTTCTCCGGTGTCACCTCTCCGGCGCAGGTGACCACCACCTCTATTTCACCTAACGCTTGCTCGGCTGCGGAGACAAAAAAAGAGACGGACTCGTCCGAGGTCACATCCAGCGGCAGCGCCACCGCCTCCCCGCCCCCGGCCCGGATCTTCGCCGCCAGCTCCTCGCAGATCGCCGTCCGGCGCGCTCCCAGCGCCACCGGATACCCGGCCTCCGCCAGTCCCACGGCCACGGCCGCGCCGATACCCGACGAGGCCCCGGTGACCAGGACCGGCCTGCGCTCGGGATGCGGGGGAATTCTCGGCATGGGAAACCTCCATGGTCAGCGGCTCGCGTACGGCGCGGGCTCCGGCTCGGTCATCGGGGGTGGCGGGCGCTCGGGCGGTCCGGGCGCCGGGCGGGCAACACTGTGAGGGGCGCTCGGGAACCCTCGCCGGCGTGTCACGCTCACCGGCCGGTGGGCGGCTCCTCGGACATCGCACGAGGCGGAAGGCGCTCCGGATACCTCGGTGGCGGTTCATCGGCGTGTCA
>NZ_JBEXUE010000128.1:0-22823 GCF_040614275.1 Streptosporangium sp. NPDC006013 | reverse complement strand
CGGTCAGCGGCGGCGTCACGATGCATTGACACCTCGGGCGAGGGTCCGCGGGTCCGTGCGAGACGTGCGGCGGCGGGGGATGGATCGAGTGGGGCTGGTGCGGCACGGTCCGCCCCCTGGTGCTGACCACCTGCGGCGTCGATCCGCACAGGTACGGCGCGTTCGCCTTCGGCGTGGGCGTCGAGCGCACCCTGATGCTCCGGCACGGCCTGAAGGACATCCGCGACATCGTCGGCGGCGACATCCGCTTCCCGCTCGGGATGGACGAGTTCGCCCCCGGCGGCAGGCCCGGGCCCACTCCCCGCCCCCGGAGCACGGCCACCACACGCGCCGTGCCGGCCGCACGGGCCGTACCCGATCTGGAGATCATCCCGTTGACCCGAGGCGGCCACGGCAGGAGAGGCCTGCGGGGACGGGAGGCCGGCGGGGGGCTCACCCGCTCGCAGAGCCTGCGACGGCGGATCGGGCACGCGCTGGCGGGGGCGGGGTACGTCGAGACGCCGCGCTTCCCCTTCGTCTGCGACGCCGCGTGGGACGCCTTCGGCCTGGCGCCCGACGACCCGCGCCGCGCCACGCTGACGCTCACGAACCCGATCAGCCCGCGCGAGCCGTCGCTGCGCACCACGCTCCTCCCCGGGCTGCTGGCCGCGCTGGGGCTCAACCTCGCCCTGGGAAATCACCACCCGGCGCTCTTCGAGCAGGGAGTGGTCTTCGCACCCCGCACGGGCGCCGACCCCATCCTCTCGCCCCTGGCGGACCACCGCCCCACCGCGAGCCGGCTCGACGCGCCGAACGCCACCGTCCCCGCCCAGCCCAGCCATCTCGCCATCGCTCTGACCGGCGAGTCGTCGTGGGCCCGCGCCGTCGACACCGCGCGGACGGCCGCGCACGTCATGGGGGCCGGCCTGATCACGCGCCCCACCGAGTACGCGCCCTGGCGCCCTGGACGCTGCCTGGAGCTGCTCGTCGGCGAGGCGGTGCTCGGCCACGCCGGCGAGCTGCACACCGCCACGGTCCAAGCCCTGGGCCTGCCACCGGGGACGAGCGTCATGGAGATCGACCTCACCGCGCTGGAACATCTCACCGATCATAGAAGCGCGTGACGTCCTCCCCGCCCGGCCCGGTGGCCATCGGCATCCGGAAAGCCAGGAGGCCGGGGACTCCACCGCTCGCCCCGCCCGCCCGCCGGCCAGGTCTGCCGGTTCACGGTCCCGGTGAAACCGGCCTGAGCCGCTTCACCGGGACATCGCGGGAGATCGCGGGAGTGCGTCAGGCGGCCGCGAGATAGATCTGGCCGAAGGCCTCGGCGAGCTTCTTGAGGTCGGTGGTCACGTCCACCTCGGGGTTGGCCGGGTCGTAGACGGCGGCCAGGCGACGCTGGATCGGGGTGAGCTTCTTCAGCTGCTCCCAGGCGGTCAGCCGGTTCACCGCGCCCTGGGCGTCCTGGACGCGGGTCCAGACGTTCACCTGCTGGGCGGCGCCGTCCTTGACGGGCACCGACAGCCGGGAGGCGATCTGCTCATCGGTCACCTGGCCGACGAGACCGGTCTCCTCCGCGGCGATCTGGGTCAGGACGTCCCACGACCGGGCACGGACCTGGATCCACTGGTTGCGGTGGGCCTGCTCGGCGTCGATCTTCCAGGTGTCGTAGCCGCCGTACAGCAGGCCGGTGTCCAGGGAGAGCTGGTCGACGCGGCCCGCGATCAGCGGGGACTCGATCTTCTCCGGGGCGAGCAGCGGGTACCGCTTGCGCATCTCCGCCTTGCAGGTGTCGTTGGCGCCGCAGGCGAGCTCGGGGACCACGGTGTGCATGCCCAGCCGCTTGCCGGGCGCGGCCTGGCGGAGGGCGTCGGAGGCCGCGGTGACGAACGCGGTGATCTCCGCGTCCGTCTTGAACGTGCTGTTGTAGCCCAGCTGGGAGGTGAACCGGATGCCCGCGACCTCCGGACGCGCGGCAAGCGCGCCGATGCGCTTGACGGCGGCGGTGAAGGTCTCGGTGCCCGCCTTCCAGTCGTCGGCCAGTTCGGTGTCGATCCAGACCCGCAGCTGCTGGGCCTTCGCCGCGGTGATCGCCTGGCCGGCCGGAGTCCGCGCGGCCGCCGCGACGACGGCATCCTGGGTGCTCGTGGAGGTCGACTTGGCGGCACCGGTCGGTTCGGATCCGTTGACGGTGCCGTCGCCGCCCTCGCCGTGCCCGTCGATCGAGCACTGCTGGCCCGCCTCGCACTCGGGCGCGCCGTCCTCTCCCGACCCCTCGGGGAGGGGGGAGTTCTCGTCGCCCTCGGCGCCGCCGCCGGGCGGCTCGGGGCAGGCGCCGGCCGAGCAGTCGATGAACTTTCCGTCGATCGGGCCGGCCTCCTTGAGGTGGGCCGCGTCGTCGCTGCCCCAGAAGAGCGCGACGCCGAGGGCCTCTTCCGGCTTGGCCAGCCAGTGACACACGACGTAGGCCGGGGCGTCGGCCCCCATCAGATCGTTGCAGCTGCGGGGATCGTCCTGCGAGTACGCGGCCCCGGGCGTCATGATCCCGACGAGCGCGAGCGCGGCGCCGACGGCGAGGGCCCGGCGCAGAGTAAGTCGCATGTCTTGAACTCCCCGGGTAAAGCTGGTCAAAACGATCGATCCACACTTTACCCAGATCGCAATGGGCTCAACAGCCCCAGTCAAGGACCCACAGGACTTTGATACCTTCCGGCTGATCCGGCGTCCCACGCGGGCGGGAGCCCGGGGCATTGCAGGTAGCCGGAATGCCGATATCCCGCTGGCGTGAAGCGACAAACGGGGGCTGCCAGCGCAGACGACGGGCGGCGGGGACAACATCATGGTGGTGAGGGCAACCGCCCGGGGAGACGGGGAACCTCCGCCGCGGTGTCGAGTCGATGACGAGACTCCACCACCCTTCTCGAAAGCGCACCGATCGGTGCAGAGCGAAACAGGACCCTAATGTCGCCGTACGTCAACGATCTGAGCAGCCGGTTCCACGGGCTCCCAGGGTCGGACGAGATCATTTGTCTCGCCCTGGCGACCAGTGACCTGCTGAAGCGGATGGAGAGCGCCAGGAACCGGATCGACCGGTCTCTGGTCCAGCAGCGGCGATTCGTGTCCGACGCCTCGCACGAGCTGTTCACCCCGATCGCCGGGCTCAGGGCTCTCCTGGAAGAGGCCCGGCTGCATCCCGAGGAGACGGACCTGCACGAGCTGCTGGCAGACACGCTGGGAAACGTCGACCGGCTTCAGAAGATCGTCAGCGACCTGCTGATGCTGGCGAAGGTCGGCACGAACCCGCCGGACGCGTTCGTCAGCACGGACCTGGGCGAGCTGGCCCGCGCCACGGTCTCGCGGCGCGAGGACGACATCCCCGTACGACTTCGGCTCACCCCCGGTATCAGGGCGGACGTCGTCGACGCGGAGATCGACCGGCTCCTCTCCAACCTCCTGGACAACGCGCAGCGCCATGCCAGGCGCACGGTGCTGGTCGAGGTACGCAGGGACGGTGAATACGGCGAACTGACCGTCACCGACGACGGGGAGGGCATCGCCGACGCCGACAGGGAACGGGTCTTCGAGCGGTTCACCCGGCTGGACACGGCCCGCTGCCGCAACCGGGGAGGCACCGGGCTCGGCCTCACGATCGCCCGCGACATCGCCGAAGCCCACCTGGGAACCATCAAGGTGGACGGCTCTCCCCTGGGCGGCGCACGGTTCGTCCTCCGCCTTCCGCTCGCCACCGCCGCACGGCTGGACGACCATGAAGAGACCGCCTCCTGACACCTGTCCGAATGACCGCGGGATCCACCAAGCCCCCGTCCCCTGACCGGACGGCCGCCCGTCCAAGCTCCCCCGGACCCGCGGCCGAGTTCCCTCTCCGGCCCGCTCGCCCAGGGCCTCCCGGGCGAGCCTGCCCCACCGGCCGGCGGCCGGTGGGGCAGATCCCCCGCTCACCCCGGCGAGCCGGCCGCGGTCGTCAGTTCTCGATCGGCACCATCACCAGAAGCGACGTACCCTCCGCCGCGGAACTCATGATCGTCAGCTTTCCGCCGAGCGCCTCGACGCGGTCCCTGAGCCCGATGAGCCCCGACCCCCCGCCGTACTCGGCTCCCCCGGTCCCGTCGTCGCTGACCGAGAGCCGGACCGTCGCCCCGGTCACACCGAGGGTGACGCACACCACGGAGGCGTGCGCGTGTTTCACCACGTTGGTCAGCGCCTCCGCCGCCGTGTAGTAGAGAGCCACCTCGACGCGTTCCGGCAGGCGCGGGACGGAGCCCAGCTGGAGTTCCACCGGAACGGCGGAGCGGCGTGCGAGCATCTTCAGCGCGGGTGCGAGACCGCCCTTCGAGAGGATCGCCGGGTGGATGCCCCTGGAGAGCTCCTGCAGATCCTCCACGACCCCGGTCAGCCCCTGGACCGCCTGGGACAGCTGCTCCCTGAGCTCGGTCATCCCCGGCGGCACCCCGGCCTCCACCGCGCGCAGTTCGAGCCCGAGCGAGACCAGCCGCTGCTGGGCACCGTCGTGCAGGTCGCGCTCGATGCGCCGGCGGGTCTCGTCGGACGCGGCGACGAGGCGCGCCCGGGAGGCGGCGAGATCGGCACGGGCCTGCGCGTTCGAGATGGCGGTCGCGATCAGCTCGGTGAAGTCCCTCATCCGCCCCTCGGCGCCTTCGAGCCTT
Organism: Streptosporangium sp. NPDC006013; assembly: GCF_040614275.1. NCBI lineage: Bacteria > Bacillati > Actinomycetota > Actinomycetes > Streptosporangiales > Streptosporangiaceae > Streptosporangium > Streptosporangium sp. NPDC006013. The sequence goes on along the minus strand of NZ_JBEXUE010000128.1, from coordinate 18,159 downwards.
GGCTCCCAGCGGTTGTAGAAGGCGAGCACCACACCCCACAGCGAGCCGTCGACGATCACGGGAGAGCCGAGCGCGGAGGTGACGCCCATGTCATGGGCCCACTTCACGATCGTTCCCGAGGCCTCCTCATAGTTCGCTATCCGGGCCGGCCTTCCCGTCCTCAGCACCATGCCGGTGACGAGCGTCTCGTTGATCGGCCACTGCGAGCCGAGAGGCATCACCTTCCGCGCGTCCTCCCGGAGACTCCACGAACCCGCCACCGTCGTGTGGTCGTGGTTGTAGCGGCTGATCGACAGGTGGTCCGCCTTCATGAGGGAGCCCATCTCGCAGGCGACCGCGTTGAACAGCTCCGTCGAGGAGATGCCCCGTGCCACGAGGGTCGCGACACGCCGCAACGTCGCCTGCTCCTGCGCGATCCTGCGGAGCTCGTCACGGCTGGACGCCAGGACCGCCCTGACGCTCTCGCGATCGCGGGCCGCCCGCAACAGTGCCTCCAAGGAGGGCAGCATCCGGTCGCGCAGGCGTATCCGCACGTCCTTCGGCACGTCGGCGGGAATGACGAGCGTGCCGATCCGGCTGTCGTTCTCCATGAGCGGCAGAGCCTCGCCGTGCTCGCCGGCGGGGACCTCATCAAGCCGGATCTCCACGTTCGGTGCCCCCAGACCCCGCGCCAGGAGGCGCGAGGCCGGCGGCAGCGCCGCGCTCAGACTCTCCGCACCCAGCAGGATGTGGGCCAGTTGCACGGCGAGGTCCGCCTCGCGGCGACGTTCGTTCGCCTGGACGCCCAGTGAGCGCACCCGCGCCGCGATCAAACTGGTCGCCAGCCCGACGAGAAGAAAGATCGGAAGCGGGGTCCAGCGCCAGTTCTCCCCGGGGGAGAAGGCCTCCAGCGGGGGGAGGGTGAAGTAGTCGAAGGCGATGGCGCTGGCCAGCAGGGTCACCAGTCCCGGCCACAGGCCCCAGACGGCCGAGATCAACAGCACGCCGAGCAGGTAGATCCCGCTCAGGAAACCACCCGGTGTCAAGCGGGACAGAAAAGTGGACAGGACGACTTCCGCCGCGATGCACACGGCGCCACATACGATCCCCCACACAAAGGATTGACGCTTTGTGTACGGCAATGACGACAGCAGCCGCTCCTGCATAGAGACTAAGATACTCGCATGTCAACGAGATATTTCACACTTCGTCCCTGACCGTACCCCGCCCGGCGGACTTACGGCCGATTGTCCAGAGTATTGGGAATTCCTTAACCCTAAAGTAGCCATTCTTTTAATGATGGGTCCGCCGGGAAACAGACCGCGAAAGGACGATGGTCGTGTACGAGAACCGGATACGCGTAGCAGTGGCAGACGACGACGTACTTTTCCGCGAGGGGATGTCGAGCCTGCTGACACGATCGGGCTTCGAAGTCGTCGGCCAGGCCGGAGACGCGGTGGAGATCCTCCCCCTGGTCCGCGAACACCGGCCGGATCTCGTCGTTCTCGACATCCGGATGCCCCCGACCCACACGAACGAGGGCCTTGAGGCGGCCCGGATGATCCGCGAGGAGTTCCCGGACATGGGGATCCTCCTGCTGTCGGCGCACATCGAGGTGGAGGAGGCGATGGAACTGCTCGCCACCGGGCACCGGGTCGGCTACCTGCTCAAGAGCCGGGTGACCGGGGTGAGCGACTTCATGGAGACGCTCGAACACGTCGCCCTAGGCGGCTCGGTCGTCGATCCGAGCCTGGTGCGGGAACTCATCAAGGCCCACCGCAGGGACGATCCGCTGGAGCTTCTCACCACGCGCGAGCAGGAGGTCCTCGCCCTGATGGCCGAGGGACGCTCCAATGCCGGCATAGCGAGCAAACTCTGGATCACCGAGGGCACGGTCGAGAAGCACGTGCACAGCATCCTGTCCAGGATGCGGATACCGGGGACGGAAGACGACCACCGCCGTGTCCTCGCCGTACTGACCTTCCTCGAATCCCGCTGACAGGGGGCACTGTCCGGGTGCCTTGAAGGACCAGTGGGGCCGGTGGTACCGATGAGGCGGCTTGGCGTCGCGGGCCGATCCGGTGGGAGACCCGCGGAACACGCCCCGGGTCAGCTGGAGCCCAGCTTCCCCTCCTCGCAGGTTTCCTGGAGAATGTCGCGGATCGCCGCCCCGGAAAGGGCTGACTTCGACAGGAACGCGATGGCGGGACCGGCCACGATCATGTCCACGAAGTCCCTCTCGGCATGGGTCGAGATCATGATGATGTGCGGGCGGCTATCGAGCCGCACCCGCGCGAGCCGCTGAGCGACGTCGAAACCGCTCTCCTCACCGAGATCGATGTCGACGAGCGCGACGTCCGGCCGGAAATCGCTGATCTGCCGAAGGGCCTCGTCGCCCGCGGAGGCCATGCCGACCACGGCGATCCCCTCCCGCTCAAGCAACGCCCGGGCGGCACAGCGGAAGTGATCGCTATCATCGACGATTAGACAACTTATGGCCACACCTCGAGGATCTCAGGGGAGCGGCGTCGGCACATTGCAGCTAGCCGGAAACTCAGCCGGTCAGCAGCAGGTACGGGGCACTACCGGCGGGCCTCAGGTGCCCCGGAGACCGCCCCCGTCCAGGGCTCCGGCGGCCCAAGGCGCCACCTTCCGGTCAGACTCCGAGCGCCTCGCACGCGCGCCCCACCCCGTCCTCGGCCCGCAGCCGCTCTCCCAGCCGCGCCGCCACCGCCCGCGTTCCCGGATCCCGTACGGCATGTACCACCCGTGCGGCCAGCGCTCCCACGGTGGCCCTTCCGATCGGCAGCGGTGCGGGTCCGGCCCCCAGCGACGCCACCCGTGCTCCCCAGAACGGCTGGTCGGAGAAGAAGGGGCAGATCACCCCCGGTATCCCGGCCCGCAGGCCCGCCCCCGTGGTTCCGGCACCGCCGTGGTGCACCACCGCGGCCATTCGCGGGAAGAGCCACTCGTGATCGATATCGCCGATGACGAGCATGTCGTCGGCGCCCTCGTACGGCATGCCCCCCTGCAGGACCCCCCGCACCCCGGCCCTGCGCAGCGCCGCCACCACCGTCTCCGCCGTCGCGACCGGGTTGGCCGGAACCATGCTGCCGAAGCCCACGAAGACCGGTGGCGGCCCCGCGTCGAGGAACGCGACGATCTCGGAGCGGGGAGGCAGCGCGCGCTCAAGCGACCAGAAACCGGTCAGGTGCACGTAGTCCGGCCAGTCCCGCGGGCGGCCGACGATCCAGGGACTGACCCCGCACAGCACCGGCACCCGATCGGCCCGTGCCCGCCGGAACGGGCTGCCCCGCATGGGCCCGAGCTTGAGCACCCGGCCCCGCAGCCGGTTCACCATGCGGCCGAGCAGCAGCCAGCTCAACCCCTCGACCAGCGCGTAGCTGGCCCGGTTACCGGCTCCGCCGAGCGTGCGCAACGGCACCAGCGGGTTGGGGAAGGCCCGGGTGGGCTCGCTGGGCTGGAAGTGCAGCAGCGCGTACGGCATGCCGTACCGCTCGGAGAGATGGTGCCCGAAACCGCCCAGCGCGGGTGACAGGACGAGGTCGGCTCCGGCGCAGGCCGCGTCCACCTCGGCGACCAGGCGCTCGGCGAGCGGTTCCACGATCGTGCGAAACCCCCTGGCGAACCCGGCGGGGCCACTCCGCAGCCACGCCTGCCCCTCCTCGGACTCCATGATCTTCAGCGGGTCCATGCTGATCGGGCTGAACTCCAGCCCCGCCTCCTCGACCAGCCCGCCGTAGCGGCCCGCCGCCACGATCATGACCTGATGCCCCCGCCGGGCGAGCCCGGCGCCGAGCGCGACGCACGGCTGGGTGTCACCCCGCGAGCCGAACGCCAGGACCGCGATTCTCACCGGAGCCTCCCAGAACCGACTGCCCGCCGAAACTCACCGGTCCGGCGGCTCATCGGAGCGTCACCAGGCTGATGGCCGCCCCCGTGACGACCAGCCCCGCAGCCACCAGCAGGCCCGTCGAGTAGCCGGCCGTGAAGCTCGCGGAACCGTTGACGATCACTCCGATGATCGCGATGCCGAACAGCCCCGACATCTCCCGGGCCACACTGAACACACCCCCGGCCACCCCTGCCCTGGACTCGGGTACGGCACCCAGCACCGCCGACCCCAGCGGCATGGTCAGCGCCGAGCCGATCCCGATCACGCATACCGATGGCAGCAGTTCGGCCCAGCCGTCCCCCGGGCGCAGGAACGCGACGGCGGCCATGCCCGCGGCGACGAGGACGAGCCCCAGCGCCACGGTGCGCGCGGCGCCGATCCGGCGTTCCGCGAACGGCACCAGCGGCGTGACCACGACGACCAGCAGCGCCAGCGGCACGAACGCCAGCCCGGACGCGGTGGGGCTGAAACCGAGCACGCCCTGCAGGAACAGCGCGGTGAAGAAGAAGACCCCGTTGACCCCGAGTCCCCAGAGCACCTGGGCGATCACCCCGCCGGTGAAGGTTCGCGACCGGAACAGCGCGAGGTCCACCATCGGGTCCTCACCGAGCCTCTCGGCGACGGCGAAGACCAGGGCGGCGGCCACCGCGAACAGCACCGCGACCAGGATCGGCGGCGAGGTCCAGCTCAGCTCGGCCCCAAAGGTCAGGGCGAAGGTACCCGCCGACAGGACGACCACCGACGACGCGACCCCTGGGACGTCCACCCGGGCGGCCCGCTCGTCGCGCGACTCCGGGATCGCGACGGTCGCGAGCGCGATGATGAGGACGCCGAGCGGGACATTGAGCAGGAAGATCCAGCTCCAGTGGAAGTGCTGGGTGAGATAGCCGCCGACGACCGGCCCCAGGGCGAGCGCGCCCGCCCCTGACGCCATCCAGACGGCGACCCCGACGGACCGCTGCCGCTCGTCGTTGCCGACCGCGACGATCGCCAGCATCGCGGGCAGGATCAGGGCCGACCCGGAACCCTGCACCAGCCTGGCGGCGACGAGCGCGCCCACCGAGGTGGCCAGCCCCGCCGCGAGGGACGCCGCCGTGAAGACGGCCAGTCCCGCGACGAGCACCCTGCGACGGCCGTAGACGTCGGCCAGCCTGCCACCGGCGAGCATGAAGCCCGAGAAGGTGAGGACGTAGCCGGTGACGACCCATTCGAGCGCCGCCAGCGACGCGCCCAACTCCGCCTGCAGGGTGGGCAGCGCGACCGTCACGACGGTGTTGTCCAGGGTCGTCACGAATCCAGCCAGCCCGATGACCAGCAGCAACAGCCCTCGCCGCGCTGCCGGCGCCCCTGACGGCGACGCGGCGGACGGAGCCGGTACGACCTGTGCGTCTGGCCTGGGCCGCGCGCCCGGTACGGCCCGATCGCTCACTCGTCCACCTCTGTCCACTCCCAGCCGGATCCGTCGGCCTTGGGGCGTACGACCCGCGTGGTCCTGGTGCCCACGGCGACCCAGCCTCCCGCCGGTTCCTCCGCCTCCCGCCTCGCGGGCGCCCTGCCCACGGGCTCCCCCTCACCACGCGGTACGGCAGCGGGCGGGGAAGCGGGGACCGTCGCCCTCCGCTGCACCCCCGCCGGAGGTCGCGGAACCTGGGAGGCCGGAACCTGGTGTACCGGAACCTGGGAGGCCGGAAGCGACGGCGGTGACGGGACCGGGGCCGGGGTCTGCGGAACCGCAGGCGGGGAGGGGGTCGAGGGGGAAGCCTGCGGAGATGCCGGGATCGCCTGCCGGAGCGCCGGAGGACCCGGCTCGATCGCCCTGGCCACCGGCCGTACCAGCGGCTCCAGCTGGTCGATCAGATGGCTGCTGACCGGCGGCAGGCTCGGTACGCGGCGCGCGTCCTCCGCCCCCTCCCCGGGTTCCAGCCTCCCCACCTCCCCAGGTACGGGCGCCGGGGCCGGGTGACGGGGAGCCTGTTCCATCGCGTCCCGCACGGTCAGCAGGGGCTCCGGCGGGGACGGCTTCTCCTGCTCCTCGGCCCAGTGCCAGCCGGGACCGTCCAGGTTCGGCTTGATGACCTTCCTGGTCCTCCCCCCGGCCGGCCCGGGTCCGGACGTCGGCGGTGCGGTGGACGCGGCGGCGGGCCTGGCCGCCGGCCGGGCGGGAGGGGGCGGGGGCGGCTCGGCGTCGAGCCCGGGCATGGGGTAGGGATTCGACCGGTTCTGCCGGAAGGAGGCATCCGAGATCCGGGACCGCCAGGGACGTGCCGTACCGGGCTCGGGAGACGGGGTGCGGGACCCGTTGCGCGGTACCGCCGGGTCCGGGCGCGAGCCCCGGGTCTCCTCCCGCGCCGCACGGGCGTTCGACACCGGGACATGCGGGCCCGCAGGCGCTCCCGCAGCGTGGACATACGGGTCCACGGGCGCCCCCCAGGACTCCTCTCCCGCAGCGCGAACCTCCGGCACCGGAACATGCGGGTCCAGGTGTACGCCCCAGAGCCCCTCCCCCGTGGCGCGAACACCCGGCGCCGGGACGTGCGGGTCCATGGGCGAGTCCCAGGATTCCCCCTCTGCCACATGGACATCCGGCACCGGAACATGCGGGTCCAGAGGTGGGGCGGGGGGCGGGGGAAACTCCTCGGCCCACTGCCAGTCGCCGTCCCGGCCGGTCCTGATGACGCGTACCGGAACGGCGGGGGCGATCGGCAGCGGTTCGGCGGGCGGTGGCGGGGGAGGCCCGGCGGGAACCTGAGGGGAGGTTCCGGCGGCGATCTGCGGGAGCCGCGGGAAGTGGGCGAGACGGCGCGCGGGAGCGGCACGGTGGGCACCGGGGGCACCCGCGCGCTCCACCATCACGTACGTGGCGGGAAGCTCGTCCGTGGCGTGCTCGCGGATCTCGATCCGCCGGTGGAAGCCGCGCAGGAAGCTCGGCAGCCACCAGTTGGCCTCGCCCATCAGTCGCATCGTCGCGGGCACCAGCAGCGCCCTGACCAGGGTGGCGTCCACCACGATGGCCACGAACATGCCGACGCCGAGCATCTTGACGATCGTGATCCCGGCCGTGGAGAACGCCCCGATGACGACCAGCAGCAGCAGGGCCGCGCTGGTGATGACCCCTCCGGTCCGCTCCAGCCCGACCGCCACGGCCACGGTGTTGTCGCCGGTTCTGAGCCACTCCGCACGGACCCTGCTGAGCAGGAACAGCTCGTAGTCCATGGAGAGCCCGAACACCACGGCCAGGATCAGCACCGTGATCGTCGCCTCGATGCTCCCCGTCGGGGTGAAGCCCAGAACGCTCGCGAGGTGGCCGTCCTGGAAGGCCCAGACGATCACGCCGAACGACGCCCCCAGCGACACGACGTTCATCAGGATCGCCTTGACCGGCAGCAGGATCGAGCCGAACGCGGCGAACAGCAGCAGGCCCGTCATGAGACAGACCACCAGCGCGGTCCACGGCAGGGTGGCCCGCAGGCTGGCCTGGAGGTCCAGCTGGGCCGCGGTGGGGCCGCCGACGACGACGTCCTGGAAGTTCGGCTCGGGCGGCAGCTCGCGGATCCTGTCGACCAGCGCGCGGGCCTCGTCCGACATCGGGTCCCTGTCGTAGCGGACCGCCAGCCGCACGGCGCCGCTGTTCTGGGAGACCCCGGTGACGTCGACGCCGGTGACGTGGTCGAGCGCCTCCAGCCGCTCGGCGAAGACCTTGACGTCCAGCGGGCCGACCGGGGTGACCGGGGTGATCCCCGAGTTTCCGACGCCGATGGGGCCGCGCTGGGTACCGACCTCGGAGGTGAGCGCACCGGGCGCCGACGCGGTCATCGGCCCGACCAGGTCGCGCTCGACGAGCACGATGACCTCGATCGGCGCGAGGGCGTTCTTGGCGAACCTCGCGTTGATCTCCTCGGCCACCTGGCGGCTCTCGAACCCCTCCGGCAGTACGCGATGGTCCACGCTGCCGAACCGCGCGTGCGCGAAGGGCGCGGCCAGCGCGACGAGGAGCAGCCCGACCCCGAGGAGGTACGCGACCGGGCGGCGCATCACGCTGGACGCGATGGCGTGCCAGGTCCCGCCCCTGCGACTGCCGAAGTCGGGCATGACCTTGATCGCGTCCACCTTCGGCCCGAGCACGGCCAGCAGCGCGGGCAGTACCACGATCGCGGACACCATCGCGACCAGCACCACCGCCGCCGCGCCCAGCCCTATCGACCGCAGGAACATCTGCGGGAAGAGCAGCAGCCCGCTGAGCGAGGTCGCCACAGTCAGCCCGGAGAAGGCGACGGTGCGTCCGGCGGTGGCAATGGTCCGCACGACCGCCGCCTCGGTGGACGCCCCCCTGTGGATCTCCTCCCTGAAGGCGTTCAGCACGAAGAGCGAGTAGTCGATGGCCAGCCCGAGCCCGAGCATCGTCACGACGTTCAGCGAGAACACCGAGACGTCCGTGACCTCGGTGAGCAGCCTCAGCAGCAACAGCGCCCCGGCCACCGAGAGCAGCCCGACGACCAGTGGCAGGCCCGCCGCCACCAGGCTGCCGAAGACCATGACGAGCAGGACGAGCAGTACCGGCATCGAGATGGCCTCGGCCTGCTGCAGGTCGGCGCCGGTCTGCGCGTTGAGGTCCTTGAGCAGCGGGATCCTGCCGCCGATCTTGACCGTGTATCCGGCGGGCGCCCGGCGGAGCTCGTCCCTGATCTTCTCGTACCCGCTCTGCTTGGTCAGCTGCCCGCCGCGCAGGGTGATCAGCGCGTAGGTGGAGTGCCCGTCCTCGGAGACGAGTTCCCCGGCCTTGGTCGACCAGTAGGTGGTGGTGCTCGCGACCTGCTCAGCGGGCAGTGCGCGGAGCGCTTCCCGCACGTCCTTTTCGAACCGCTCGTCGGCGGCCTCGTAGGTGGGATGCGTGTAGAGGGCCACCACGTCGGGTGAGTTGCCGCCGAACCATTTCTGGCTCCACTCGGCGGCCGAGGTCGACTCGGCCCCCGGGTCCTCGAAGCCGCCGTCGGACATCCTGCCGAACAGCCCCAGCCCGAAGTAGCCGGCGAGGACCGCGAACACCGTCCCCAGGACCAGCAGGGACCAGCGCCCTCGGTAGACGACCCGCCCAAGCGACTCGAACATCAGACGTCGGCACCTTGCCCATCGGCCGAGAACCCATCGGCCGGAAGCCCGTCGGCGGGGAAGGCGCCGGGCGGGAACTCACCGTCCAGGTAGGCCCGCGCACAGGCACGTCTGGCGATCTTCCCGCTGGACGTGCGCGGCACGGCCCCCGCCTCGACCAGTACGAAGTCATGCAGCCGCAGATCATGATTTTTCGTGACAGCGGCGCGGACGTTGACCGCGATCTCGTCGATGTCCCGCCCGTCGGCCTTCCGTGACCGCTCGGCCACCACCACCAGCCGCTCGGTCTCCTCCCCCGGCACCGCGAACGCGGCCACATGGTCCCTGCGGATGGCCTCCTCGGCCTCCTGCACAGTCACCTCCACATCCTGTGGATAGTGATTGCGCCCGTCGACGATGATCAGGTCCTTGATCCGTCCGGTGATGTAGAGCTCGCCCCCGTGCATGACGCCCAGGTCACCGGTGCGCAGCCAGGTGCCCTCCTCCCCTTCGAGGACGTTGCCGAAGACCTCGGCGCTGCGCTCGGCGTCCCGCCAGTAGGCCCGCGCCACGTTGGGCCCCCGCACCCAGATCTCGCCGACCTCGCCGTCAGGTCTGGCCGTGCCGGACGTCGTGCCGGATGTTGTGCCGGACGTCGTGCCGGACATGGAGGCGATGACCACCCGCTGGCCCGTCGGCACCCCGCAGGAGACGAGGTCGCTGACCCGGCCCCGCCCCGTGTGCGGCACCGCGCGCCCCGCGGTCAGCGCGTCGCGGTCGAACAGGGTGACGCGGGCGGGCAGGTCCCGGTCCATCGCGGTGACGAACACCGTCGCCTCGGCCAGGCCGTAGCCGGGGGTGTGCGCCTCGGGCCGCAGCCCGCACCTGGCGAACGCCTCGGAGAAACGGTCGATCGTGCCGCCCCGGAGCGGCTCGGCACCGTTGAGCATGACCGACACCCCGGACAGGTCGAGCGTGGCCTTCTCCGCCTCGGTGACCCGGCTCGCCGTGTACTCGTAGGCGAAGTTGGGGCCGCCGGTGAACACGTCCTCCTGCCCGGAGAGCATCCGCAGCCAGCGCACCGGGTGCATGACGAACGCCACCGGGTCCATGAACATCGACTGGTTGCCGCCCACGATCGGCGCGGCGATGGTGGCGATCAGGCCCATGTCGTGGAAGAGCGGCAGCCAGAGCGCGGCCGTGGACACCCTGGGGGTGGCACGGAACGCGGTCCACAACTGCCTGGCGTTGGCCGTGAAGTTGCCATGGCCGATCTCGACCCCTGCCGGGGCCCGGGTCGAGCCGGAGGTGTACTGCAGGTACGCCAGGTCGTCGGGGCCGATCGGTTCGGGGTCCCACTCGTCGGCCAGCAGGTCGGAGACCGTGTCCAGGGTGATGATCCGCTTGGGCCGGGGCGCGGAGCGGCCGTCCAGGAAGGCGTGCACCCCCTCCAGGGCGGGCGTCGTGGTGAGCACGCACACCGGGTCGGCGTCGGCATAGGCGCGGACCAGCCGATCGGCGTGACCGGGCAGGTCCGGCGCGAAGAGCGGTACCGCGACCACCCGGGCGTACATCGCCCCGAGCATCGCGACCACGTACTCAAGCCCCTGCGGCGCCAGGATCGCCACCCGCTCGCCCGGGTGCATCACCTCTCGCAGCCGTACGGCCAACGCCCGTGCCCGCAGGTCGGCCTTCGCCCAGGAGAGCGTGTGCCGCACCCCGTCGCGCCCGGCGGAGTAGTCAAGGAAGGTGTAGGCCGGAGCGTCAGGGATCTCCCGTGCCCACCGCTCAACCTGGGCGATCAGCGTCTCGCTCATGCTCAAGGTCCCCTCGCCGAGGTACAGGGACCTAGCAACTTACGTCAGGGGTATCTCGCAATTCTTGCCAAAGCACTCCACATTCCCGGCTGCCGGTTATTACCGGCATGACAACTGATCACCAATCGATCTGACCGCTCGTGCGAACCGGCCCTGACCCCGGGTCCCCTGTCACAGATCCGGCCGACCGCTCGTACGCAGGCCCCTGGCGGGGACCCGCCCGTGCAGGCCGAAGCGGGGCTCGGGCTCCCCGGCGCCGTCGAGAATCTCCGCGACGTACTCCGCCGGAGCCGGAGCGTGCCCGCCTTCGGCAGGGGACGTACCGGCCGGTGCCGGGGCGGCGGCGATAATCGGGGCATGGTTCCAGCCCAGTGGGTGTCCTAGATGCCGGCCGAATCCTCGCAGACCCTGGAGCGCGGCCTGCGGCTGCTCCGCCTGCTCGCCGACGGGCGCCGGGGTCGTACTCCCACGGAGCTGGCGGCCGAGCTGGAGCTGAGCCGCCCTGCGGTGTACCGCCTGCTCACCAGCCTGCAGGGCGAGGGCTTCGTCCGCCGGGACAGTGCCGGGCGGGTCCACCTGGGCTTCGGTGTTCTCGTCCTGGCCCGTGCCGTGCAGCCGCTGCTCCGGGAGGGCGCCCTGCCCACCCTGCGCGGGCTGGCCGAGGAGGTGGGCGCGACCGCGCACCTGACGGTGGCCGAGGGCGACGAGGGCCTGGCGGTGGCGGTGGTCGAGCCCTCCTGGACGAACATGCACGTCGCCTACCGCGAGGGGTCCCGCCACCCGCTGACCCGGGGCGCCGCCGGGCTGGCCATCCTCGCCCTGCGCGAGGGCCGCACCGGCTACCAGGTCTCCGAGGGGCAGCTCCAGGAGGGCGCCCGGGGCGTCGCCGCTCCGGTGCCCGGCGTCCCCTGGCTGGAGGCATCGGTGGGCGTGGTCGCCTTCACCCCCCTCGACCAGGACTCCGTCGGCCCCCGGGTGGCCGCCGCCGCCGCCGAACTGTCCGGCTCGCTCGCCTGACGATCCGACGGGCGTGATCCCTTTCCACTCCGCCCCGTCCGGCCCATGTGCCTGGCGGTTCGGTGGGCGTGGTCCCCTTCTCCTCGCCCCGAGATCCATCATCCCGAGCCGTCCGCCCCTGTTGGCCTGACGGTTCCGCATATTAAATACGGCGATAAACGACAAACAATGACGAGAGCGGCATAGGACCGGCAAGATGGCAAAATAGAGATCTTCCCCCACTGACGCCAGAGAAAGAGCCTCCGTGTCCGACGAGACCTCCCCGCACGCCTCCGACCGGCGGCCGGCGACCCCGATCGACTCCGGCGTGGCCCATTCCGCCCGGATCTGGAACTACTGGCTCGGCGGCAAGGACAACTACGCCATCGACCGTGAGATCGGCGACCAGTTCGTCGGTATATTTCCTGAAATCGTGGATATTGCCCGCTCGTCCAGGGCGTTCCTCTCCCGCGCTGTCGAGTACATGGCCGGTGAGGGCGGGATCCGTCAGTTCCTCGACATCGGCACCGGGCTGCCCACCGTCGACAACACCCACCAGGTCGCCCAGCGGGTGGCCCCGGACGCGCGCATCGTCTACGTCGACAACGACCCCATGGTGCTGACGCACGCCCGCGCCCTGCTGACCGGCACCGCCGAGGGCGCGACCGAGTACATCGACTCCGACCTGCGCGACCCCGACAGGATCCTGAAGGCGGCCCAGGCCACCCTGGACTTCGACAGGCCCGTCGGGCTCATGCTGATGAACATCCTGGGGCACATCCCCGACATCGACGAGGGCCGCTCGATCGCGCGCCACCTGCTGGCCGCCCTGCCCTCCGGCAGCTACCTGGCGGTCGCCGACGGCACCAACGTCATCAACGGCGAGGAGTTCGAGAAGGCCATCGCCATCTGGAACGAGGCCGGCTCGGTCCCGTACATCCTGCGCAGCCCCGAGCAGATCGCGAGCTACTTCGAGGGTCTGGAGCTGGTGGAGCCCGGCGTGGTCTCGTGCCCGCTCTGGCGTCCCGGACCGTCGATCGTCGGCGGCCTCCGCGAGGTGGACGAGTTCTGCGCCGTCGGCCGCAAGCCCTGATCCGCTGAGAGGCGCTCTGTCGCCGGAGCAACCGGGGCCCGCTTCCTCAGCGGGCCCTTCTTTCATGTTCGGCCTCCCTCGGGGGCCGCGTGCCTGACGGCCGAGGTGCGGTTCCCCAGGCCCCGCACCGGCCGGCGGAACGCGTGGCGGCCCCGGGCTCTCCTTCTCCACCGCCGTTACGCCCGGCTGTCAAGCCGTCCGGCACGCCGGGAACCGGCGGACGACGTTTGACATCCATCCCGCCCTGACAGATGGTTGTTCGTATAAAGGACATGAGTGTCCGATAAACGGACAGAGCGGGAGAAGCGGATGCCGTACTACCGGGTCGTGGGGGAGATACCTCGCAAGCGGCACGTGCAGTTCCGGCGGCCCGACGGCGGGCTGTACGCCGAGGAGCTGATGGGTGAGGAGGGGTTCTCCAGCGACTCGTCGCTGCTCTACCACCGCCATCTCCCCACGGCGATCCTCAAGGCCGAGGCCGTCGAGCCCACCGAGGCCGGCAGGCTCGTCCCCAACCTGCCTCTCTCCCCCCGTCACCTGCGCACCCAGGACCTGCCGGTCGGAGGCGACCTGGTCACCGGGCGCGGGCTGCTCGCCGGCAACGCCGACGTCCGCATGTCGTACGCCGCGAGCGAGACGCCCAGCGAGCTCTACCGCAACTCCATGGGCGACGAGTGCGTCTACATCGCGAGCGGGCGGGTCAGGTTCGAGTCGACGTACGGGGTGATCGAGGCCGGGGAGGGTGACTACGTCGTCATCCCCACCGGGACCATCCACCGCTGGGTGCCGCAGGGCCGCGTCACGGCGTTCACCATCGAGGCCGCGGGGCACATCCGCCCCCCCAAGCGCTACCTGTCCACCCACGGCCAGTTCCTGGAGCACGCCCCCTACTGCGAGCGCGACCTGCGCTCCCCCGGCGAGCCCCTCATCGTCGAGGGCGAGGAGGTGCCGGTGCTGGTCCGCACCCGCGGCGGGCTGACCCGGCTGGTCTACCGCAACCACCCGTTCGACGTGGTCGGCTGGGACGGCTGCCTCTACCCGTACGCGTTCAACATCAACGACTTCGAGCCCATCGTGAAGCGCACCCACGCCCCGCCGCCGGTGCACCAGACCTTCGAGGGCCCGAACTTCGTGATCTGCTCGTTCTGCCCCCGGCCGCTCGACTTCCACCCCGACGCGGTCCCGATCCCGTACAACCACCACAACGTCGACTCCGACGAGCTGATGTTCTACGCGGGCGGCGACTACACCGCGCGCAGGGGCTCGGGCATCGACGTCGGCTCGGTCTCGCTGCATCCGGCCGGGTTCACCCACGGCCCGCAGCCGGGCGCCGTCGAGGCGGTCATCGAGGCGGTCGGACAGGGCCACACCCAGACGAGCGAGCTGGCCGTGATGGTCGACACCTTCCGTCCCCTCGACCTCGGCCCCGCCGGCCTGTCGGTGGAGGACCCCGGCTACGCGTGGACGTGGGCCCGTTGACGGGCGGGTGCCCGGCGGCGGATTCGGCCGCCAGGGTCGGCCCGAGCACGGACCCCGTCTCCTCGGCCACCCCGAGTACAGGTGCGGGGCGGACACGGTCACGGGATCGCCACTGGGTATGGGCAGGGCCATGGGTACAGACATGAACACGGACCCGGGAATGGGAACGGCGGCGCTCTTCCGTGGGCTCGTCGACGACGCCGGACTGTTCCCGCCGACCGGGTTGCCGATGACCGAGGCCCTGGAGCGGCACCGGAACGACCTGGCCGGCAACGATCCGGTGCTCACCCACCGGTTCCTCTGCCCGGCCGGCCGCCTGGCGGAGCTCCGCGACCACCTGACCTTCCCGATCCGGCTCGGCCTGATCATGGACACCCCCGCCCTCCCGCCACTCGACGGCCTCGCCGTCGAGCTGGTCGAGGTGCGGCAGACGCCGGACGAGACGCCTCAGGCCGTGTCGGAGCGGCTGGCCGACGGGCTGCCCGCCGGGGCCAGGCTCTTCGTCGAGGTGCCCCTCGACGGCCGTGGGCCCCTGCCGCGCGACGGCTCGGGGCCCGGCCTGAAGTTCCGCTGCGGCGGACTGACCGCCGACGCCTTTCCCAGCGCCGTCGACCTGGGCGCCCTCATCGCGCACTGCGCGGAGTACGGCGTGCCGTTCAAGGCGACCGCGGGCCTGCACAACGCGGTCCGCCACTTCGACTCCGCGCTGGGCGTGGACCGGCACGGCTTCCTCAACCTGGTCCTCGCGGTCTGCGCGGCCGCGGAAGGCCGTGATCCGGTGCCGGTGCTGAAGCTGACGGACGTCGGCGAGTTGGTGCGGCTCGCGCGGGCCGTACCCCAGGAGACCGCGACGCGCGCCAGGAAGCTGCTGGTCTCGTACGGATCATGCAGCACGAGCACCCCGATCGAGGACCTGACGGCCCTGGGCCTCGTCGCCCGGCGCCCGAGCGTGACCACCCGCACAACGAAGGAGAGCAAGTGATGGCTTGGGGCCTGGAGAACCTGCCCTACGGAGTCTTCTCCCGCCACGAGGGGGAGACCCCTCGCGTCGGTGTCCGGTACGGCGATCAGATCGTCGACCTGGCCGGGGCCCTGCACGACGAGGTGTTCGCCACCGGCTCGCTCAACGCCTTCATGGCCAGGGGCCCGGTCGCCTGGCGCGACACCCGCACCCTGATCCAGAACAAGCTCCGCACCGACCTGCCGGTGGTCGAGCCGCACCTCGTCCCGCTGGAGGAGGTGACGCTGCACCTGCCGATCGAGGTGGCCGACTACGTCGACTTCTACTGCTCGCTGGAGCACGCCTCCAACCTGGGCCGGATCTTCCGCCCCGACGAGGAGCCGCTCAAGCCGAACTGGCGGCACCTGCCGGTCGGCTACCACGGCAGGGCCGGGACCGTCGTCGCCTCCGGCACCCCGATCACCCGGCCGTCCGGGCAGCGCGGCGCGGGGGTCTTCGGCCCGTCCGTCAGGCTGGACATCGAGGCGGAGCTGGGGTTCGTCGTCGGCGCGCCGACGGCCCTCGGCGACCGGGCCGGACGCTTCGAGGACCACGTGTTCGGCGTGACCCTGGTGAACGACTGGAGCGCCCGCGACATCCAGGCCTGGGAGTACGTCCCGCTCGGCCCGTTCCTCGGCAAGTCCTTCGCCACCTCGATCTCACCGTGGATCACCCCGCTCGCCGCCCTGTCCGAGGCCCGCGTCGAGGGCAGGGCGCAGGATCCCGAGCCGCTCGGCTACCTGCGCCGCGAGGAGCCCTGGGGGCTCGACCTGCGGCTGGAGGTCGCGGTGAACGGCGAGGTCGTCTCCCGTCCCCCGTACCGGGACATGTACTGGACGCCGGACCAGATGCTCGCCCACATGACCGTCAACGGCGCCGCGCTGCGCACCGGCGATCTCTACGCCAGCGGCACGATCTCCGGCACCGGGCCGGGCGAGCGCGGCTCGCTGATCGAGCTGACCTGGAACGGGACCGAGCCGCTCAAGCTGCCCGACGGCTCCACCAGGTCGTTCCTGGAGGACGGGGACATCGTTACGATCACCGCGACGGCCCCGGGACCCGGCGGAACCGTGATCACTCTGGGCGAGGTGTCGGGCAGGATCGCACCCGCGAGGCAGGAGCATCGTGATCGATCCTGACAGGCGTCGAGCAGAAGACATACGGTAGGGAAAGGAACCTCCCCGACGTCCGACCCGTTGAACAAGGCAGGAGGGCCGGAGCATGGATTACTGGGTCATCTGGCTGATTCTGGCGGTCGTGCTGGTAGTCGCCGAGATCTTCACCCTGACCACCGCTCTCGGCCTGCTCGGAGGCGCCGCCCTCGTCGCCTCCGTCGCCGCCGGCCTCGGACTGCCGCTCCCGCTCCAGCTCCTGGTCTTCGTCGCCTCCCTGGGCGCGGGGGTGGTCGCGATCCGGCCCATCGCCAGGCGCCATCTCAAGGGGCTGCAGCCCCGGAGCCAGCGGTTCGGGATCCAGGCGATCGTCGGCAAATCCGCGTACGTGCTGCGCGAGGTGACCGGTCAGGACGGCCGGGTGCGGATCGGCGGCGAGGAGTGGTCCGCCCGAGCCTACGACGAGACCCTGGTGATACCCGCCGGGGCTACCGTCGACGTCATCGAGATCGAGGGCGCGACCGCTCTCGTGTATCCCCGGGAGTGACTCATGGACGCTCTGCTCATAGCCGGGCTTCTCATCGTCCTGCTGGCGGTGTTCACCGTGGTTCGCTCGGTGCGCATCGTCCCGCAGGCACGGGCCCGCAACGTGGAGCGGCTCGGCCGCTACCACAGCACGCTCAAGCCCGGCCTCAACTTCGTGATCCCGTACATCGACCGGGTCTATCCGATGATCGACCTGCGCGAGCAGGTCGTCTCCTTCCAGCCCCAGCCGGTGATCACTGAGGACAACCTGGTCGTCGAGATCGACACGGTCCTGTACTTCCAGGTCACCGACCCCCGGGCGGCGGCGTACGAGATCGCCAACTACATCCAGGCCGTCGAGCAGCTCACGGTCACCACGCTGCGCAACGTCGTCGGCTCGCTGGACCTGGAGATGACGCTGACCTCGCGCGACACGATCAACAGCCAGCTCCGCGGTGTGCTCGACGAGGCGACCGGCAAGTGGGGCATCCGGGTCAACCGGGTGGAGATCAAGGCCATCGACCCGCCGAAGAGCATCAAGGAGGCGATGGAGAAGCAGATGCGCGCCGAGCGCGACAAGCGTGCGGCGATCCTCAACGCCGAGGGCCAGCGGCAGTCGCAGATCCTCACCGCCGAGGGTGACAAGCAGAGCGCGATCCTGCGGGCCGAGGGTGACCGGAGCGCCGCGATCCTCAAGGCCCAGGGCCAGTCCCAGGCCATCGACGAGGTCTTCCAGGCCGTACACCGCAACGACCCCGACCCCAAGCTGCTGGCGTACCAGTATCTCCAGGTGCTGCCGGAGCTGGCCAAGGGCCCGAACAACACCTTCTGGGTGATCCCCAGCGAGGTCACCTCGGCCATCCAGGGTGTCTCCAAGGCGTTCACCGAGGCGCTGCCGCAGTCGGCCGCCACCCGCGAGGCCCCCGCGATCAGCGAGGACACCGCCAGGGAGACGGCCCAGGCCGAGCAGGCCGCCGCCGAGGCGGTCGCCGAGGCCGCCGAGGCCGATCTGGGGCCCCGCCAGCTCAACGCGGCCCCGTCCCCCCTGCCCACCGACGGCCTCTCGGTCCCCCAGGAGGAGCACCACCGCACCACTCCCTGACCCCGCCCGCTCCCGGCTTCGAGGCCCCTGTCACGACGATCGTCGTCGTGACAGG
>NZ_JBEXUE010000127.1:0-22870 GCF_040614275.1 Streptosporangium sp. NPDC006013 | reverse complement strand
AGCGGCCCGCACCCGGCCCGCCTGCGCTCGATGTTGACGAGCCTGACGACCTCGCGCTCCATCGCGCCGAGGGCGCCGCGCGGGCTCGTCGCCCTTGGCGCGGGGCTTGGGACGGCTCTCCTGCCTCCTGGCACCGCCGGGCTTCTCCCCTGCGGAGCCTGCCGCCTTCTGGGAGATCCCCGCCTCGGGCGAGGCCACCCGGGCGAGGCGGCCGAGGCGGCCGGCGAGAAGGGCCGCGGTGGGACGCTTGGCCGGCTCACGGTGCAGGGCCGCGCGGATCAGGGGCAGCAGGGCTGCCGGGACACCCTCAAGATCGGCCTGACCGTTGAGGATCGCGTACATCTGCGCCTCGACCGTGCCCCTGCCGAAGGTGGGCCTGCCGGTCGCGGCGAAGGCCACGGTGGCCGCCCAGGCGTGCACGTCCGCGGGCTCGCCCACGGGCTCGTCGGCGAACAGCTCGGGGGCGGCGTAACCGGGGGTGCCGAGGAAGGTGCCGGTCAGGGTGAGTCTGGTGGCGTCCAGGACGTGGGCGATGCCGAAGTCGATGAGGACGGGCTCGTCGTCCTCGTTGACCAGCACGTTGGCGGGTTTGAGGTCACGGTGCACGACCCCGGCCGCGTGGATGATCGACAAAGCGGTGGCCAGCCCCTGTGCGAGGGTGAGCAGGCCGCCTTCCAGGGGACCGCCGCGCCGCACCCGCTCCAGGAGGGTCTCTCCCTCGATGTGCTCCATGACCAGGTAGGGCCGATCACCGTTGAGGTCGGCGTCGACGACGCGGGCCACGTAGGGGCTCTCGACCCTGCGAAGGGCACGGACCTCCCGCTCCAGACGCACCCGGGCCTCGGAGTCGGTGTCGACCATGTCGTGGAGGACCTTGAGCGCGACGTTGTCACCACGGCGGCCGACGGCGAGGTAGACCTCGCCCATGCCTCCCCGGCCGAGACGCTCCAGCAACGTGTAAGGACCGACCCGCCCGAGACGACCCATGTGACCTCCTGCGTCGGCCACATGGGTCAGGGACCGCTGCGCCTATCGGGTCGCTCGCTCCCGCTCGCTTCCCTGCTGTCCAGCCGTAGGAGACCACACCATAGCGGGCGAGTGTGACGTTTTCCCGATGGCACGCCGGACTCCCGGAAAGATCGGCATGGCGGGACGCGCGCCTCCTCGTGCGCCTCGTCAGGATCGGGTCAGGCCACGGGCGGAGCGTCTCAGGGCCGGCGCGCGGGCTTGCGGACCGGGTCTTCCAGCAGGCTGTCGAGCTTCGCGGTGGGTTCCGCCGACAGGTCGCGGCGCCGGGTGCGGCGCCAGTTGACGTGCCCGCGGCTCTCCATGAGCAGCAGTAGCCGGTCCGCACCAAAAACGACAAAAGCTATGAAGAGGAATGCAACGACGATTTCCATGAAGTCCAGTCAAACCATAAGCGACCGTGATCACACGGAGCGACACACCATAACGCTCAGTGACGATCAAAGTCACCGAACGAGATCCCCGATGAACCTCCGGAGTGCCGACTACACCGTAGACCCCGGAGCGCCTGGCAGCGCGGTGATCCGGGAACCCCGATGGATCACCCCCGTACCGTGCGGCTCGCGGAACGTTCCCGACGCCCTTGGTCCTCGGCGTCGGGAACGCTCCGCGGCCCGCGCCCCTACCTCAGGCGGGCTTCGGCCGAGGCGAGGACCGTACCCTCGCTGGTGCGCAGGTGGCCCTCGCCGGTGTAGACCCACTTGGTCGAGGTCAGCTCCGGCAGGCCCATGGGGCCGCGCGCGTGCAGCTTCTGGGTGGAGATGCCGATCTCCGCGCCGAAGCCGAACTCCGCGCCGTCGGTGAACCGGGTCGAGGCGTTGACCGCCACGGCCGCGGAGTCGACCAGGGCGACGAACCTGCGGGAGGCGCTGACCGAGCGCGTGACGATCGCGTCGGTGTGGGCTGAGCCGTACTTCCTGATGTGCGCGACCGCGTCCTCCAGCGAGTCGACCACGGCGGCCGCGATGTCCAGCGAGAGGTACTCCATCCGGAAGTCCTCCTCATCGGCGGGCACCACGTCACCGTACGCCGCGACGCGGGCGTCACCGTGCACCGTGACGCCCTCCGCCGCCAGCGCGGCCAGTGCGCGCGGCACGAAGGTGTCCGCCACGGCCGCGTGCACCAGGAGCGTCTCCGCGGAGTTGCAGACCGAGGGGCGCTGGACCTTGGCGTTGATCAGGATCTGGATCGCCAGGTCGAGGTCGGCGTCGGCGTCGACGTAGACGTGGCAGTTGCCCACGCCGGTCTCGATCACCGGGACCGTGGACTCCTCCACCACCGAATTGATCAGCGAGGCCCCGCCGCGCGGGATCAGCACGTCGACCAGGCCGCGGGCCCGCATGAGCTGCTTGACCGAGTCGCGGGTCAGCCCGGGAACCAGCTGGACGGCCCCTGCGGGCACCTCGGTGCCCGCCAGCGCCTCCTGCATGATCCTGACGAGAACCGTGTTGGACTCGTACGCGCTGGAGGAGCCGCGCAGCAGGGTGGCGTTGCCGCTCTTGAGGCAGAGCGCCGCGGCGTCCACGGTCACGTTGGGCCGGCCCTCGTAGATGATGCCGATCACCCCGAGCGGGACCCGGAGCTGGCGCAACTCCAGTCCGTTGGGCAGCGTGTTGCCCCGGATCACCTCACCCACCGGGTCGGGAAGGTCGGCGACCTGACGGACCGCCTCGGCGATCGCCTCGATCCTGGCCTCGTCGAGGCTGAGACGATCGATCATGTATTCGGAGGTCCCGCTCTCCCTGGCCTTCTCGACGTCGAGCGCGTTGGCCGCGACGATCTCGGCGGACCCGGCCACGAGCGCGTCCGCGACCACCCGGAGCGCGGCGTCCTTCGGCGCCCTCGGCAGCGGGGCCAGCTCGGCGGCGGCCTCTTTAGCCGCCAGGGCTACCTTCAGGAAGTCCTCGGACATCTCGCGCTCCAAAAAGAACTAGTGGTGGGATTCCAGTATGACGATGTCGTCACGGTGGATGAGCTCTCGTTCGTACTCGGGTCCCAAGGTGGCCGCCAGTTCCCTGGTGGAACGGCCGAGCAGGCCGGGGATCTCCCCCGCGTCGAAGTTGACCAGGCCGCGCGCGACCACCTGGCCGAGCGGCTCGCACAGATCCACCGGGTCGCCCGCCGCGAAGTCGCCCTCGACCGCCGTGACCCCCGCGGGAAGCAGTGACTTGCGGCGGCTCACCACCGCCTCGACGGCGCCGGAGTCCAGGTGGAGCCGGCCTCGGCCGGTGGTGGCGTGGGCCAGCCAGAGCAGGCGGGTGCCCGGGTGGCGGCCCTCCGGGTGGAAGTAGGTGCCGACATCGGTTCCCGCGAGGGCCTGGGCCGCGTGCGCGGCGGCGGTCAGCACCACGGGAACACCCGCCCCTGTGGCGATCTTGGCGGCCTGAACCTTGGTGATCATGCCGCCGGTGCCGACCGCGCCGCCCTTGCCGAGCTCGACCCCGACGAGGTCGGAGGGCCCGCGCACCTCGGTGAGCCGGCGGGCGCCGGGGCGGCGGGGGTCGCCGTCGTAGAGGGCGTCCACATCCGACAGCAGCACCAGCGCGTCGGCCCTGGTCAGGTGTGCGACCAGGGCGGCGAGGCGGTCGTTGTCGCCGAACCGGATCTCGTCGGTGGCCACGGTGTCGTTCTCGTTGACCACTGGGACGATGCCCAGCTCCAGCAGGCGTGCCAGCGTGCGCTCGGCGTTGACGTGGTGCGAGCGGCGCATCATGTCGTCGGCGGTCAGCAGCACCTGGCCGACCCGCAGGCCGTACCTGGCGAAGGAGGAGGTGTAGCGGGCCACCAGCACGCCCTGGCCGACCGAGGCCGCGGCCTGCTGGGTGGCGAGGTCGCGTGGCCTGGCCGCCAGGCCCAGCGGGCCGAGGCCCGCCGCGATCGCGCCCGAGGAGACCAGCACGATCTGGGTGCCGGACTTCCGCCGGGCGCCGAGCACGTCGACCAGGGCGTCCACCCGGTCGACGTCGATCATTCCCTGCGGAGTGGTGAGCGAGGACGAACCCACCTTCACGACGAGGCGTGAGGCCTTACGGATCCGTTCGCGCGCAGAGTCCACGACACGCACCTTTCAAAAATGATCACTGGAAGAACAGCGGGAAGCGTACTAACCGAGCCGGTTGTCCGACCCGCGCGGCCCCTGGTGCACGGCCTCGGCGTTGAGCGTCGGCTGCCAGTCGAAGATGTAGCCGTTCTCCATGGAACCGATGATCACTTCGGCCCCGGCCTTCGCCCCGGCCTTGGTCAGCTCCTCCTCGACACCGAGCCGCTCCAGCCGGTCGGCCAGATAGCCCACGGCCTCGTCGTTGGTGAAGTCGGTCTGGCGGATCCACCGCTCCGGCTTGGCCCCGGTGACCTGGAAGGTGTCCTCGTCGATCCGGCGGACGGCGAATCCGGTGTCACCGTGCTGCTTGGGCCTGATGACCAGTCGGGTCGGCTCCGGGACGGGGGCGGCGGCCCTGGCCGCGGCGACCATCTCCCCCATGGCGTAGGTCAGTTCCTTGAGCCCCTCGTGGGTGGCCGCGGAGATCGAGAAGACCCGCAGCCCCCGCTCCTCGAGCATCGGCCCGACGATGTCGGCCAGGTCGCGGGCGTCGGGCACGTCGGACTTGTTGAGCACCGCCAGGCGCGGCCGGTCCTCCAGCTTGCCGTACGCCGCGAGCTCGGCCTCGATCGCCTCGTAGTCGCTGATGGGATCGCGGCCCGGCTCCATCGTGGCGCAGTCGATCACGTGCACCAGCGTGTTGCAGCGCTCGACATGGCGCAGGAACTCGTGCCCCAGGCCCTTTCCCTGTGAGGCGCCGGGGATCAGGCCGGGGACGTCCGCGACCGTGAAGACGGTCGCGCCCGCGGTGACCACCCCGAGGTTGGGGACCAGCGTGGTGAACGGGTAGTCGGCGATCTTCGGCCGGGCCGCGGAGAGGGCCGCGATGAGGGAGGACTTGCCCGCGCTGGGGAAGCCGACCAGCGCCACGTCGGCGACGCTCTTCATCTCCAGCATCACGTCGAGCTCGTCGCCGGGCTCGCCGAGCAGCGCGAACCCGGGGGCCTTGCGCTTGGCGCTGGCCAGTGCGGCGTTGCCGAGCCCGCCGTGCCCGCCCTCGGCGATCACATAGCGGGTGCCCGCGCCGACCAGGTCGATGAGGACCTCACCGGTGTCGGCGTCCTTGACCACGGTGCCGTCCGGCACCGGGATGACGATGTCGGGACCGTTGGCACCGTCGCGGTTGGAGCCCTGTCCCTGCTTGCCGTTGTCGGCCTTGCGGTGCGGGCGGCGGTGGTACTCCAGGAGCGTCGCCGTGTTGGCGTCCACCTCCAGGATCACGTCGCCGCCGCGGCCGCCGTTGCCCCCGTCCGGGCCCCCCAGCGGCTTGAACTTCTCCCGATGGACAGAGGCGCAGCCGTTTCCCCCGTCACCGGCCTTGATGTGCAGGACCACCTGGTCCACAAAGTCCGGCATCTCTACTTTCCTACCTCTATCTACGGGAACTTCTGCGGAAAACGCGAACAGGGGTGGACCGCCGAATGCGATCCACCCCTGCCCTCAACGTCTGTCGGTGCGAATCTACTCCGCGACCGGAACGATGCTCACCGCGCGGCGCCCGCGCTTGACACCGAACAGAACGTGGCCTGCGGCCAGCGCGAACAGCGTGTCGTCACTGCCACGGCCGACGTTGTCGCCGGGGTGGAAGTGGGTGCCACGCTGACGAACGATGATCTCGCCGGCGTTGACCAGCTGACCGCCGAAGCGCTTCACACCGAGCCGCTGGGCGTTGGAGTCGCGGCCGTTCCGAGTGGACGACGCGCCCTTCTTGTGTGCCATCTCGCAAAACTCCCGAAACTCAGGCCTGGTCGATGCCGGTGATCTTCACCTGGGTGTACCGCTGGCGGTGACCCTGGCGCTTCTTGTACCCCGACTTGTTCTTGTACTTCAGAATCCGGATCTTCGGACCCTTGGTCTCACCGAGAATCTCGGCGGCAACCGTGAACTTGCCCGCCTCGGTGGTCACGTCGCCGTCGTTGACGACGAGGACCGTCGGCAGCGAAACCGTGGAACCGACCTCGCCGGCGACCTTGTCCACTTCAAGGACGTCACCGACGGAGACCTTCTGCTGCCTGCCGCCGCAACGAACGATCGCGTACACCGCGGAACCCTTCTTCTGACTGCTTGCTCGCTGGATGCTGCGCCCCGCATCCGGCTGTGGTCATTGATGACGTACCGGGTAGGCGCGCGAACAGGGCGCGCCATGAGCGCACCGGTTCACCAGAATACCGGATTGACGGTGTCCTGGTCGAACCGGGCGGAACGTCGGGGGTGCCGACCTCAGGTCCTGCTCCTTGGATCTTCTGCCTGCATTGGTCACCCGGACGGGGCCTCGCGACGGTTCCGTCACCCATAGCACGCTATGAGCTCCTCTTCCGCCCTACGAGACACCGTCCGACAGACCCACGCCACGGCAAAATCTGCGGGACAGGACCTACTCGGCCGACCTGGCCTTGCGGGAGCGTCTCCGCCCCCGGCCAGAAGCCTGTGCTGCCTGACCGTCCTCGTTCTGGACTCCATCAAGCGCATCGGTCACCGTATCACGACCCGACTGGTCACCGGCCGCCACAGCGTGGCTACCGTCCTTGCCGAGCTTCTCCGCGACGGCCTTCTCGACCGCCATCTTGCCCTGCGTACCACGCGGCTCCGGCTTGCCCTCGACCGGCTCGGTCGAGACGTGCAGGCCGCGGCCGTTGCAGCACTCACAGACCGTGGAGAACGCCTCCAGGAGCCCCTGACCGACCCGCTTACGCGTCATCTGGACCAGACCCAGGGAGGTGACCTCGGCGACCTGGTGCTTGGTACGGTCGCGGGCCAGGCACTCCAGCAGCCGCCTCAGCACCAGGTCCCGGTTGTTCTCCAGCACCATGTCGATGAAGTCGATGACGATGATGCCGCCGATGTCGCGCAGCCTGAGCTGGCGGACGATCTCCTCGGCCGCCTCCAGGTTGTTGCGGGTGACGGTCTCCTCAAGGTTGCCGCCCTGGCCGGTGAACTTGCCGGTGTTGACGTCGACCACGGTCATGGCCTCGGTCCGGTCGATCACCAGCGAGCCACCGCTGGGCAGCCAGACCTTGCGCTCCATCGCCTTGGCGATCTGCTCGTCGATCCGGTAGGCGGCGAAGACGTCGCCGTCCTCCTCCCACCTGCTGAGGCGGTCGGCCAGGTGCGGGGCGACGTAACGGACGTACTCGTCGACCGTCTCCCACACCTCGTCTCCCGCGACGACCAGCGAGGAGAAGTCCTCGTTGAACACGTCCCTGACCACCCGGACCGTCAGGTCCGGCTCGGAGGAGAGCAGCTCCGGCGCGCTGGCCGACTTGGCCTTGCGCTGGATGTTCTCCCACTGCGCCGACAGCCTGGCCACGTCGCGGCTCAGCTCGTCCTCCGACGCGCCTTCGGCGGCCGTGCGGACGATGACCCCGGCGTTCTCCGGCATGACCTTCTTGAGGATGCTCTTGAGGCGGGTGCGCTCCTTGTCGGGGAGCTTGCGGCTGATCCCGGTCATAGAGCCGTCGGGCACGTAGACCAGGTAGCGCC
The DNA here is from genome assembly GCF_040614275.1 of Streptosporangium sp. NPDC006013. NCBI lineage: Bacteria > Bacillati > Actinomycetota > Actinomycetes > Streptosporangiales > Streptosporangiaceae > Streptosporangium > Streptosporangium sp. NPDC006013. The sequence goes on along the minus strand of NZ_JBEXUE010000127.1, from coordinate 15,264 downwards.
CGGGCAGGCTGATCTGGCTCGTCAGGCGGGCGCCCTTGTGCCCCATCGGGTCCTTGGTGACCTGTACCAGCACCGACTGGCCCGACTTCAGCGCCACCTCGATCCGCTTGGGCTGTCCCTCCAGCCCGGCGGTGTCGAAGTTCACCTCTCCGGCGTACAGCACCGCGTTACGGCCCTTGCCGATGTCGACGAACGCGGCCTCCATGCTCGGCAGGACGTTCTGCACCTTGCCGAGATAGACGTTGCCCACGTACGACTGGCTCGCCTCGCGATTGACGTAGTGCTCGACGAGGACCCCGTCCTCCAGCACCGCGATCTGGGTGCGCCCGCCGGTACGGCGGACCACCATCATGCGCTCGACGGACTCCCTGCGGGCCAGGAACTCCGACTCGGTGATGATCGGCGGACGCCTGCGGCCAAGCTCGCGACCCTCGCGGCGGCGCTGCTTCTTGGCCTCCAGGCGGGTCGAGCCTCGCACGCTCTGCACCTCGTCCACCGAGGTGCTGCGCCCGGCGCGGGGCGCGCGGATGCGCACCACGGTGTTCGGCGGGTCGTCGTGAACCTCTCCCGCCTCGTCGGTGCCCCTGCGCCGCCTGCGGCGCCGCCGGCGCGAGCTGCCGCTCTCCGAGTCCTCGTCCTGCTCGGCCTCGGGCCTGTCCTCTTCGTCCTGCTCGGCCTCGGTCTCCTCGCTCTCGTCGAGGTCCCGCGTCTTGCCACGGCCCCGGCCACCCCTGCGGCGCCGACGCCGGCGGCCACCGGCGTCCTCGTCTCCGTCCGTGTCCTCGTCCTCGGGCTCCTCGGCGATCTCGGCCTTCGCCTCGACGGGCTCGGGCTCCGGCTGCGGCGCGGGAGGCTGGACCGGCGCGGGCCGGGCGGCGGGCTGCGCGGCCCGCTGCGAGTCGGGGGCCTGGAACAGCGGCTGGAACACCGCCGCGGGTGCCTGGAAGGTCACCGAGGGCACCTCGGAACGTTCTTGGGCGACCAGCCCGAAGGGGTCGGCGAACAGCCCCGGCCGCCTTTCCTCGACGGCCTCCTCGACGAGGTCCTCACCCGCGGGCTCGTCATCGAGCGGTTCGTCGACGGGCAGCTCGAGCAGCAGCTCCGCCTCGACCTCCTCCGCCCCGGCCGTGGGCACCTCGCCGGTGACCTCCTCGGCCGCGACCGGCTCCTCCCGCACGACTGCCTTCTTGCGCGTACGGGTGCGCTTGGCAGGGGCGGCGGGCTCCTCCCGCGGCGCGGGCTCGGCGGCGGGCTCCTGAACGGCGGCGGCCGCCGTCTCGACAGGCTCGGCGACCGGTTCGGCCACCTTCTTCGCACGACTACGCCGCGTGGTGGTGGCGGTGCCGTCCGTCGCGACGGTCTTGCGCCTGGTGGCGCGCTTGGGCGCAGCCTCCTTCACCTCTGCCGCCTCTGCGGGCTCTGCCGCCTCCGCGGGCTCCACAGCGGGCCCGGACGCACCGGCCGCCGACGGTTCCGGCGAGATGCCGGACGCCGCCCGGGGTGCGGGTGCCGTCACGACCTCGGGAGCCGAATCCGGCTCCTCCGGCGGAGGCCCTGCGGGTCGGCTCGCGGCCCTGCGCCGGGGCGCCGGTGGCCGCGTCTCTTCTGTTGTCGTGTCCCCACCGAGGCTGTTGACCCCGGCGTTGGGCTCGTTGTCGAGCATGCGGGCGCTCTCCCGTTCAGCTCCCGGGCACGTCTCCGCGCCGCGCGGGAGCTCTCGTCTCTCACTGTCCGCCAGGCTCATAGCCCGGCGCCAAGTCCTATATGTCGCCGCCGACGTGCCTGCCCACCGGTTCCGCTTCGCCGCCGCGCGTAATGTCGCGGTCCAGGCCGAACGGATCAGCGGGCTCACCGGTGCGAACGTCCAGCGGGCCCTGCGCCAGCCTGGTCACCTCGGGGGGCACCGGCGGCGCGAAGTCAGCCACAAGACGCAGTCCAGTGAGAACGTCGTCGGGTCGAACGGCAGGAGTTGCGTGCCGTACAACCATGCGAAGTATGACACATGGCCGACTGGACGCCTGACCTGCTGTTGTCCCTTTGCCCTCAAATGCCGCGAGGCTCAGCACCGCCTCCCGCGCGTCGAAACGTCGCATCCCCTTCTTGGTAAGGCGTTCGACCTCGACGTGATCGGTGGCGACGAATCTCTCAACCGCGACACCGGCGAGGGCGAGATCGGCTCCGGGCAGCCGCAGTTCCCACGCCGAGCACTCCATCTGGTCGGCCAGACTCGCGGGGCCGGCCTCCACGACGTCAAGCACGTCGAGACCGGGAGGCAACGAGGCGTCCAGAGCGGCTCGCAGCCGCTCCGGGTCACACTCGCGCGTCACGCTGATCTCGAGGTACTCGGCCTCGCTGGCGACCCCGGTGGGTGCGGCCCCTCCCACGTAGGAGATCTTCGGGTGGGGCGAGAAGCCCGCGCTGAACGCCACCGGGACGTCGGCTCGCCGGACCGCGCGTTCAAGCGCCCGGGAGATGTCGCGGTGGCTGGTGAAGCGCAGGCGGCCGCGCTTGGCGTAGCGCACACGGAGCCGCTGCACCACTGGCGCGGGCGGCGGCCCGTCGGGAGCGGGTTTCAGAGTGGTGTCGTCCTTCCAAAGTCGTGGTCGTCGTCTCTTGGGTGGGCGGCGCTCACGCACCGCCTACCTCAGACAACCGTCAGTGGCAGCAGCTTCTTCCCGGTGGGCCCGACCTGGATCTCCGTCCCCATCGTGGGGCAGACGCCGCAGTCGTAGCACGGGGTCCATCGGCAGTCTTCGACCTCGACGTCGTTGACCGCGTCCTGCCAGTCCTGCCAGAGCCATTCGCGGTCGAGACCGGCATCGAGATGGTCCCAGGGCAGGACCTCGTTCTCCTCGCGCTCGCGCGTGGTGTACCAGTCGACGTCGACGCCGACCTTGGCCGCGGCGTCCATCCAGCGCTGATAGGAGAAGTGCTCGCTCCAGCCGTCGAACCGGCCGCCGTCCGCCCACACCGCGCGGATGACCTCCCCGACCCGGCGGTCGCCCCGCGACAGCAGGCCCTCCACGATCGAGGGCTTGCCGTCGTGATAGCGCAGGCCGATGGCCCGGCCGTACTCCCTGTCACCGCGCAGGGCCTCCTTCAGCGCCCTGAGCCTGCGATCGACCGTCTCGTGGTCGGCCTGGCCGGCCCACTGGAACGGGGTGTGCGGCTTGGGAACGAAGCCACCGATGGAGACCGTGCAGCGGACGTCGCGCGACCCGGTGGCCTCTCGACCGGCCTTGATGACCTTCTTGGCCAGGTCGGCGATGCCCTCGACGTCGACGTCCTCCTCGGTGGGCAGGCCGCACATGAAGTAGAGCTTCACCTGCCGCCAGCCCTGGGTGTACGCGGTGGTGACGGTCCTGATCAGGTCTTCCTCGGTGACCATCTTGTTGATCACCTTGCGCATCCGCTCGGAGCCGCCCTCGGGGGCGAACGTCAGACCGGAGCGTCGGCCGTTGCGGGAGAACTCGTTAGCCAGGTCGATGTTGAACGCGTCGACCCGGGTCGAGGGCAGCGAGAGCGAGGTGTTGGTGCCCTCGTAACGATCCGCCAGTCCCTTGGCGACCTCACCGATCTCGGAGTGGTCGGCCGAGGAGAGCGACAGCAGGCCGACCTCGTTGAAACCTGACGCCTTCACGCCCGCCTCGACCATGTCGCCGATCGTGGTGATCGAGCGCTCACGCACCGGACGGGTGATCATGCCGGCCTGGCAGAACCGGCAACCTCGGGTGCAGCCGCGGAAGATCTCCACACTGAACCGCTCGTGCACGGTCTCGGCCAGCGGGACCAGCGGCTTCTTCGGGTACGGCCACTCGTCCAGATCCATGACCGTGTGCTTGTGGATCCGCCACGGCACACCCGACCTGTTGGGTGCGACGCGCTGGATACGGCCGTCGGGGTGGTAGTCGACGTCGTAGAACTTCGGCACGTAGACCCCGCCGGACTCGGCCAGCCGCATCAGCAGCCCGTCGCGCCCGCCGGGCGAGCCCTCGGCCTTCCACTCGCGGATGACCTCGGTGATCGCGATGGCGATCTGCTCCCCGTCGCCCAGCACGGCGGCGTCGAGGAAGTCGGCGATCGGCTCGGGATTGAACGCCGCGTGACCGCCGGCCAGGACGATCGGATCATCGTCGCCCCGCTCCGACGCCTCCAGCGGGATGCCCGCCAGATCCAGCGCGGTCAGCATGTTGGTGTAGCCGAGCTCGGTCGAGAAAGAGAGACCGAACACGTCGAACGCCCGTACCGGACGGTGCCCGTCGACCGTGAACTGAGGTACGCCCTCGACACGCATGAGCGCCTCCAGGTCGGGCCAGACCGCGTAGGTCCGCTCGGCCAGTGTCTCCGGCAGCTCGTTGAGGATCTCGTAGAGAATCTGGACGCCCTGGTTGGGCAGACCGACCTCGTAGGCGTCCGGATACATCAACGCCCAGCGAACCGTGGTCTCGTCCCAATCCTTGACGGTCGAGTTGAGCTCACCTCCGACGTACTGGATCGGCTTCTGCACTCTGGGCAGGAGCGCTTCCAGGCGGGGAAACAGCGACTCGACAGACATGCCATCAAGAATATCCGCCTGGAGAGAGTGCCATAGGCAGTCACCCATGCCGGTGCTAGAAAGACTGCCGGCGCATGTGAATCGCCTGAAGCATCCCAAAAGCGATCATGTTGGCGAAGGTGGCGGTACCGCCGTAGGAGACGAACGGCAGGGGAAGACCGGTGATCGGCATGATCCCGACCGTCATCCCGATGTTGACGAACGACTGGAAGGCCAGCCAGCACACGATCGACCCGGCCGCCAGCGTGCCGAACCGGTCCTCGCACTCCCGGGCGATCCGCACCCCCCGCAGCAGGATCACCCCGAGCAGCGCCACCACGGTGACCGAACCGAGGAAGCCGAACTCCTCCCCCGCCACCGTGAAGATGAAGTCGGTGTGCTGCTCGGGTACGAAGCGGCCGGTGGTCTGACCGCCCCCGAACAGCCCCTTGCCGAACACCTCTCCCGACCCGATCGCGATCAACGACTGGGTGCTGTTGTAGCCGACCCCGCGCGGATCGCTGGCCGGGTTGAGGAACGCGGTGAACCGAGCGATCTGGTAGGGCTCCAGGATGTCGAGGAACCACACGGCCGCCCCCGCGCCGAGCACGCCGAGGGTGAGCCCGCCGATCCAGCGCTTGCGGGCGCCGGCCACGACGATCGCACCCGCCGTGATCACCCCGATGACCATCGTGGTTCCCAGGTCGGGCTGGAGCATCACCAACCCCATGGTGAAGGTGGCCACCACCAGCGCGATCACGACGTCGAAGCTCCTCGGCCGGTCGGTGCCGCGGGCGGGCTGGGCCAGCAGCATGGCGAGCATCAACACCAGGCCTAGCTTGGCGAACTCCGAGGGCTGGAACGCGAAACCACCACCCAGCATGATCCACGAGTGTGCGCCGTTCACGGTGCTGCCGAGGGGTGTGATCACCAGAAGCAGCCCGATCAGCGTCACGCCGTACACCAGCGGCGCGAAGGTTCTCAGCGTCCGGTGGTCCAGCATCGCGGCCGTACCGGCCAGCACGGCTCCGATGACGAGGTTGAGGATGTGCTTCTTGACCAGTCCCGTGGAGCCGGCCGCCCATGTCCTGGTCGAAGACCAGACCAGCATCGTGCCGATCACCCCCAGGGCGGTTACGGCGACCAGCATCACCCCGTCCATCCGGCCCACCGCGGCGGCCGCCGCCACCGTCCTGCCGGCCAGGGACGCCCTCGGCGGCGCGGCCGCCACCCGGTTCACGCCGCTCTCCTGGCGGACGTCACCGCCGACGCCGTCACGGACCTCACCGCGGACATCACCGCGGACGGTGTCACCGATGCCACAGCGGACCTCATCGCGCCACCGTCCCGTCTTTCGCGATCACCGGAAGCGCTCTTACCGGGCGCCCGCCCGGCAGGATCGGGGAGGCCGGCTTGCCGTCGGGCTTGAACCCGAAGATGCCCTCGTAGATCTTCCGCACCGCCGGAGCCGCGGTCTGGGCGCCCATCCCGCCCTGGGACACCATGGCGACGATCACGAACTGCGGCTTGTCCGTCGGGGCGAACGAGGCGAACCACGACGTGTCGGCCTTGCCGTAGACCTCGGCGGTGCCGGTCTTTCCGCCGACCTTGACCTTGTTCATGGGAAACCCGACAAAGGCCCCGGCCGCGGTGCCGTCGGAGGCGACCTCGCTCAGCGCCCCCTTGATGTAGGCCCGCTCCCGTGGTGAGAGCGGCAGCCTGCCCACCACCGGCACCTCGATCTCCTTGACCTTGGTGCCGTCGGGACGCACCAGCGCCCAGCCCAGCCGGGGGCTGCGCAGCCTGCCGTCCCCGACCAGCGCCGCGTAGGCCGCCGCCAGCTGCAGCGGCGTCACCAGCACGTCGCCCTGCCCGATGGAGAAGTTGGCGGCGTCACCGGGCCGCCACTGGTACCCCTCCAGGCAGTTCTCGTACGCCAACCGCTTGAGGAAGGCGGCCCTGCTGGGGCTGCTCCTGGCCACCTCCGGGTAGCCGGTCCTGGCCCGCTTGCAGTTGGTGTCCTTGGTCACCGACCAGAGCGTCTTCTTCCACGCCCGGTCAGGAATCCGGCCCGCCGACTCACCCGGCAGGTCGATGCCGGTGGGTCGGCCGAAACCGTAGGCGCGCGCCATGGCCGCCATCGGTTCCTTGGTCCTCCCCTTGGGATTGAGCCCGCCGTCGCGTAGCCACTGCTCGTAGGCCGCCCGGTAGAAGATCGTGTCGCAGGACTTCACCAGCGCCATGTGCAGGGTGAGCGTTCCCAGCCCGATACCCCGGAAGTTGTTGAACGGCCGGTCGCCCACCATGAAGGACCCCGGGCAGTCGTACTGGCCGTGCAGCGGGTAGCCGTCCTTGAGCATCGCCGCCACCGACGACACCTTGAACGTCGAACCAGGCGCGAACTCGCCCTTGATGGCCCGGGAGACCAACGGCTTGCCCGCCTTGCCGGACAGCAGGCGCTGGTACTGCGCCTCGGAGATTCCCCCGGTCCAGATCGCCGGATCGTACGTCGGCGCGCTGGCCAGAGCGACGACCCTGCTCGTCTTCACATCCAGCACCACCGCCGCCGCGCCGTCCGCCGTGGGCGCGCCCTTCATCGCCTCGGCCAATGCCTTCTCCGCCGTGGCCTGCACCTTGGAGTCGATGCTGGTGATGAGCGTGTCGCCCGGCACCGGAGGCACGTGCTGCTCCACCCCGATGACCTTGCCAAGCCGGTCGACCTGCACCCGCCGCATCCCCGGCGTCCCGCGCAGCGACACGTCGTAGACCGACTCCAGGCCGTCCCTGCCCACCAGGTCGACCCCGGAGAACGCCGCCCTGAGCCCGTCGCGCCTGTTCAGCTCCTCCTGCGTGATCGGCTGCAGGTAGCCGAGCGCCTGCGCCCCCGCGCTCCGGCTCGGATACTCCCGTACCGCCTGCACCTCGGCCGTGACCCCGGGGAACTCCTCCTGCCGTTCCAGGATCTGCAGGGCCTCGCGCGTGGTGACATCCGCGTCGATGGGGATCGGCTGGTACGGAGAGCCCGGCCAGCAGGGACGGGTGACCCCCGGCCCGCATGCCCTGATGCGCTCCCGTAGCTCGGCGGGGCGACGGCCGAGCACGGCGGCCAGCTTCTCGAGCACCTCCTTGCCGTTGCCCTCCATCCGGTTCAGGCGGGTGCGGTCGACCGAGACCACCAGCGTGGTCCGGTTTCGGACCAGCGGACGGCCCGTCGAGTCAAGGATCTGCCCGCGTACCGCGGGAACGACGACATCGCGCGTGCGCGTCTCGGTGGCGGCCACCACGTACTCCGGACCGCGCACCACCTGCACCTGCCAGAGCCGGACAGCGAGCAACGCCAGCATCGACACCACCAGCAACTGCACCACGACCAGCCGCCCCCGCATCAGGCCCATGCTCGCTCCTCCTCACCGCCGCTCACGTGTCCCCCAGCACGAGGTGCCTCACAAGCGGCTCCGCATGACGTATCCGAGCACCTGGACGGGGCGCGGCTCCGGCCCGCAGACGAGCCTTCGCACCACCCACACCACCGGCGACGCGGCAAGCAGGTTGTAGAGCACCGCCTGCGGCAGCGTGGTCGTGAGCATGGACACGCCGGTCCGTGGGTCTCCCAGCAGGGCGCCGGTCGCCACCGCGATCACCGGACCGGCGACCGCGCAGGCCAGCGCCGCGAGCGGCCCCGCCCCCGGATGGCTCTCCACCGCGCGCCCCGCGATGAAGCCGACGAGGCAGAGCACCAGCGCGTGGTGCCCGAACAGGTGCGCGGCCGGTGGCAGCACATCGCTGAGAAGCCCGGCGGCGAAACCCATGGCCGCCCCCGCCGCCGCCCCGCGGGCCAGCGCGTACCCCACCACGGCGAGCAGCACCAGATCCGGCGCGGCCTGCCCCGGCAGCGGCAGCCTGTTGACGACGGTCACCTGGAAAATCATGATTCCCAGGAGCAGCGCCACGAAGATCGCGTTGCGCCCCATCCCGTCAGACCCCCTCTCGCTGGAAGCGGGGAGGCGCCGCCTTTCGCGGGCCGGAGGGGAGCACCGCGTCACGCGGGTCCCGGCGCGGCGCCTGCACCACCACGCCGACCACGTCCAGCGCGGTGAGGTCGGCGTACGGCCGCGCGTACGCGATACGGGTCAGCTCACCCGGCGTGGCCTCCACCCGCTCCACCACCCCGATCGGCACCCCCGCCACGTACGGCGCGCCGCGCTGGGAACCGAAACTCACGATGCGGTGGCCGGGGATGATGGGCGCGGTCGAGTCGAGCAGCCGGAAGCGGACCAGGCGGCCGTTCTCCCCCACCCCGTGCACCACCCCGATCTCGTTGCTTCCCTCCAGCCGGGCACCGGCCGCCGAGGCGGGGTCGCTGAGCAGGACCACGGTCGAGGTGGACGCGCCCACGTGGATCACCCTGCCGACCAGGCCGTCGGCGTTCAGCACCGTCATCTCGGTGCGCACCCCATCGGCGCGCCCCACGTCGAGCTCGACGGCCTCCTCGAACCCGGGAGTCCCACGCCGAGCGATCACCTGGGTGGGCAGGATCTTGTATCCGCCGGTGCCCGAGACCCCGAGCAGCTTGCGCAGCTCCTCCGAACGCCCCCGGTCGAGGCTCTGCGCCACCAGGTCCCGCTTGAGCCGCTGGTTCTCCGCGAGCAACTCCTCGATGCGTCCACGCGCGGTAGGAGCCTCGGTCATCGTCTCGAAGAACTCGCCGACCGGCCGCACGATCCCCGACCCCACACTCTCCGCGGTGCCGAACAACGTCGTGCCGACCATGCGGAGCGGCCCGAACGGGGACTGCGCGGCCGAACGGTGGTCGATGGTCACGAGCACGAGCGCGGCGGCCAGCAGCAGCCCCAGGTTGACCCGTGCCCGGCGGGTGTCCTTCATCAGTGCCGCGGCTCGGGAACCAGGACCTGCTGCAGTGCGTCGAAGTCCTCGACGCACTTGCCAGTGCCCAGCGCCACGGAGTCGAGGGCGTTGTCGACGAGGTGGATCGGCATTCCGGTCTCGGCCTTCAGCCGCTCGTCCATGCCCTTGAGGAGCGCCCCGCCTCCGGTGAGGGCGATCCCCCGGTCCATGAGGTCTCCGGAGAGCTCCGGCGGGCACTTGTCAAGTGTGGTCTTGACCGCGTCGACGATCACGTTGAGCGGTTCCTCGATGGCCTTGCGGATCTCGGCCGCCGACACCACGATCGTCTTCGGCAGGCCGCTGACCAGGTCACGTCCCCTGATCTCGGCATGGCTCTCCTCCGGGAGCATGCAGGCGGAGCCGATGGCCATCTTGATCTCCTCGGAGGTGCGCTCGCCGAGCATCAGCGAGTACTCCTTCTTCGCGAAGGCGATGATCGCCTGATCGAGCTCGTCACCGCCCACCCTGATCGACTGGCTGGTGACCACACCGCCCATCGAGATGATCGCCACCTCGGTGGTGCCGCCGCCTATGTCGACCACCATGTTGCCGGTGGGCTCGTGCACGGGGAGCCCGGCGCCGATCGCGGCGGCCATGGGCTCCTCGACGATGTAGACCCTGCGGGCGCCCGCCTGGTATCCGGCCTCCTTGACCGCCCGCTGCTCGACCCCGGTGATCCCGCTCGGCACGGCGATGATGATGCGCGGCTTGGCGAAATGGCGGCGCTTGTGCACCCGCTGGATGAAGTAGCGCAGCATGCGCTCGGTGACGTCGAAGTCGGCGATGACACCGTCCTTGAGCGGACGGATGGCGATGATGTTGCTCGGAGTGCGGCCTATCATCCGCTTGGCCTCGATACCAACGGCCACGATCTTCCCAGTGATGCTGTTGATCGCTACGACGGACGGCTCGTTGAGCACGATTCCGCGCCCTCTGACGTACACGAGGGTGTTCGCGGTGCCGAGGTCGACTGCCATGTCACGGCCCAAAAAAGCAAGATTGCTGCCCATGAGGAAGGCCGGCCTCCTTCCGTCAGGTCGTCGGCGAAAACTACGGAACGCACTCGAATCGTAACGTGACGCACCCACCCTTGAGCGCAATGAGCTGGCCTACCGCAGCAAAATCTTGGGTTAGCCAAATAGGTCGGGCCCCGCCGTCCAGAAGGACGGCGGGGCCCGACAAACACGATAAAAGCGGGCGCCTAGAAGCGATCCGGGAAGAAGATCTTGATCTCCCTTGCGGCGGACTCGGGGGAGTCCGAGCCGTGGACGACGTTCTCGCCGATCTCCAGAGCGTGGTCACCGCGGATGGTGCCGGGAGCGGACTTGACCGGGTCGGTCAGGCCGGCGAGGGAGCGGAAGGCCTCGATGGCGCGCGGCCCCTCCAGCACCAGCGCGACCAGCGGACCGGAGGTGATGAACTCCACCAGCTCACCGAAGAACGGCCGCTCGGAGTGCTCGGCGTAGTGCGTCTTGGCGGTGTCGACGTCCAGGGTGCGCAGCTCCAGCGCCACGACCTTCAGGCCCTTGCGCTCGACACGGGCGATCACGTCGCCGATGAGACCACGCGCCACACCGTCGGGCTTGATCAGGACAAGGGTGCGCTCGGACACTGAGGTTCTCCTTCGAACACGTATGGGTCGCTGACTGCGGTAATCGCGCGAAGTTTACCGCCCTTCGCGCGCTTTCCCGTGGTCGGCGAAGTCACTGGAGGGCCGGACCGTTCCCCGGGCCATCCTCCGGAGAGGGCGCGGGCGGTGGCACCACCACCGGCGGTGCGACCACCTTCTCCGGCTCCGGCTCCGGCTCCGCGTCGGGGTCCCGCTCTGGAACGCGGTCCGGCTCGTGCCGGGGCCTGGACCTGTTGCCCTTACCCGCCCCGGCACCTCCTCCCGCCGCGGCGACGGACCCGTGCACCGGCCCGGCCTCCGGCTTCGAGCGGGCCGGCGTGTGGGAACCGGTCATCGCCTCGGAGCGTGGCCGCACCACCGTGGGCCCTGACTGTCCTCGCATGACGCCTCCCTGCCGTACCCCGCCGGCGGGATCGACCTCCCCCGCGGGAGAGGGCACCAGCCCGGAGGTGGGGCCCGCCACGGGCGAGGTGTCCGCCGTACCGGCATCCGGCAGGCTCTCCGGACTTCCAGGACGCCCCGGCAGGAGACGGGCCAGTACGGCAGCGAGCACGATCACCACGAGCACCAGGCCACCCCCGATCAGTGCCCACAGGTGCAGAGCGTCCACGAACCCGTCGACCAGCGCCTGCGGGGTCTTGGCCTCCCGCAACTGGGCGACCTGGACACCGCTGCCCAGCAGGAATCCGGCCAGCACCGCGGGGAAGAACAGCGACAGCGCCAGGAGCGCGGACTCCTCGGCACAGGAGCGCAGCGCGCCGGTGAGGGCCACCGAGGCACCACCCGCGAGCAGCGTGAACGGAAGGATCAGCGCGAGCCCGCCCGGAGCGGGAAGGAACAGCCGTACCGCACACAGGCCCCCGACCACCACCACCAGTCCACCGGCGGTGACCATGGGCATGGCCGTGGTGCCCAGCCGGTTCGTCAGCGCGGCGGCCAGGAGGGCCACCACGGTGGCGATCGCGAAGGCCGACCACAGGCCGGACAGACCCGGACCGCCCAGCCCGCCGAGTTCGACGTAGGTGACCTGGGCCGCGGTGGGCAGGACAACGACGCCGACCGCGACCATCGCGTAGGCCGGCGCGCGGCCGGCGGCCCCCCGTGAGGCCCCCGAGGAGGCCAGGGCGAGCAGCACGACGACGGACACCAGGGCCGCGCGGATCACGAGACCCGCCGACCAGTCGAACGTGCTGCCCAGGGCGAGGGCCGCGACGCCCGCGGCGGGCACGACCGCCCACAGCGTGCGCCCGCGTGCCACGACGACCGCGCCCGGACCGGCGGCGCTCTCCCCGTCCTTCAGCCACAACACGAGGTAGAGCGCGGCCAGCACGAGCGCTACCCCGGTGAGCATCGGGTACGGCTGCAGGGTGACGCGCCAGGAGTCGACCTGGTCGAGGGGCCAGAGCGCGAGCGCCTGTGCGGCCAGGAGGCTCGCCGCCAGCGCGGCCGCCCACAGCGCCCGCAGGAACGGTGAGCGCCCCCAGACGGCCATCAGGGTGGCGGGGACCAGCAGGCCCGCACCGACACCGTGCAGGACCCGCAGGACCCCCACCAGCACCGTGGACCCTGCATAGCCGCCGGCGGCGTCCGCGAAGGCGAGCAGGGTCAGCCCCGCGACCACCATCGGGGCCGCCCGCACCCGGCGTACGAGCACCGCGGCCACCGGCATGGTCAGGACCATCGCGGGGAGCGCCAGCCCATGCGCCCTGATCATCGCTATCTGTGAGACTTCCGGTGGCAGGAGGGCGGCGACCACCGAGATGGTGTTGGGGATGGCGACGATCGCCAACGGCAGCACTACTGCGACGAGCAGTCCGAGGACGACGTCGAGCATCAACGAGACACGGAGTGCGCGCACCAGGCCCGTGGGCCCGGCGCCCACTGCCCGAGTCGGCTGAATGGGAGGGACGGCCATGTTGGCCGACTTTAGCGAGAAGTCACGCCCTCGACACGGCGAGCGACGAATATCGCTGTGATCCACAGCGCGGCGAAGATCACTCCGAGGAAGAACATGGTCGGGACCATGAAGCCGGCGGCGATGGCGAGCACCTGGACCAGGCTTCCCGCGACGTAGGCGAAAGGCCGCTTGAGCAGGCCGATGACCAGCACGCAGAGGAGCGCCAGACCCAGCCCGACGGTGGCCGCGATGGCCGGCTCGACGCCCTGGGTGTTGATGGCCACCGGCGTGAACAGCCCGACGACTATGGCCTCCATGCCGAGCACGCTGGCGCAGAGGCGCCTCATGCCCGGAGTGACCGTGATCATTTCTCTCTCCTCCTCAGTCGCCCGGCCGGCGGCCGTCGGCACTCACCGCTCACTGCGTCTCGTCTGCCTTGAGCAGGAGCCGCGCGTCGCCGGCGGTGACCACGGAACCTGTGATCAACACCCCGGCACCGCTGAACTCTCCCAGAGCGTCGACCATGCCGATCGCCCTGTCGATCGCACTGTCCAGCCGCTCGACCTGGTGCACCCGGTCAAGACCGAAGATCTCCTCGGCCAGCGCGGCGAGATCGTCCACGTCCATGGACCTTGGCGAGGAGTTCCTGGTCACCACGATCTCGTCCATCATCGGTTCCAGCAGCTCCAGGATGCCCTCGACGTCCTTGTCCTCGAACACCGCCAGCACTCCGATGAGCTTCGCGAAGTCGAAGGACTCGTGCACGGCGTCCAGAGTGGCTCGTATCCCCGCCGGGTTGTGCGCGGCGTCGACGACGACCGTGGGGCCCCGGCGCACCACCTCCAGCCTGCCGGGCGAGCGCACCCCCAGGAACGCCTGCCGCACCAGCTCGGCGTCGAGAGGCTCGTCCCCGCCGGTCAGCGCCTCGACCGCGGCCAGGGCGCAGGCGGCGTTGCCGGCCTGGTGAGCGCCGTACAGGGGGAGCAGGATGTCGTCATAGGTACCCTTGAGACCCTTGAGCCGGAGCAGTTGCCCACCGATGGCGAGCTCCCGGCCCAGCACTCCGAACTCCAGTCCCTCGCGTGCCACGGTGGCGCCCGCCTCGGCCGCCTGCCGCATCAGCACCGCGGCTGCGGGAAGCTCCTGCTGCGCGAGCACGGCGATCGCCCCGGCCTTGATGATGCCGGCCTTCTCCCCCGCGATCGTCTCGACGTCGGGCCCGAGGTATTCGACATGGTCGAGGGAGATGGGCGTGATGACCGCCACAGCGCCGTCCGCGACGTTGGTGGCGTCGGTGATGCCGCCCATTCCCGTCTCGATGACCGCGACGTCCACGGGGGCGTCGGCGAACGCCGCGAACGCCATCGCGGTGAGTGTCTCGAAGAAGGAGAGCCGTCGCCCTTGAGCGTCGACCATCTCCAGGTAGGGCGCGATGTCCTCGTAGACCTCGACGAAGCGCTCCTCACTCAGTGGGGCACCGTCCACGCTGATGCGCTCGCGCATGGAGACGAGATGCGGGCTGGTGAACCGGCCGACACGCAGATTGCGCTCACGCAGCAGCGCCTCGATCATCCGGGTCGTGCTCGACTTACCGTTCGTACCGGCCACGTGCACGACGGGATAGGAGTGCTGCGGGGAACCGAGCAGGTCCATAAGCGCGGCGATCCTGTCGAGACTGGGCTCGAAGTTCCACTCGACTCCACGCTGCATGATCGCTTGTTCAACCGCTCGATAGTCCACGTCTCCAGCCTACTGACGTCCCGGTCAGCTTCCGGACACGAGTACCCCCAACGCAAAAAAGGGCCTCACCACCCGGTGGGGCACTTTCCCATCGCGAGATACGAAAACAGAAAGGCTCCCACCGGCCGCCAGACCTCTCCCGGAAAGCCCAAGGAACACCGGCCGACGGCCCGGATTCCAGAGCAAGAACTCCCACCGGCCGGCGGGAGCCCCGGCCTTTCGGAACCCTTCCCGGAAAGCACGAAGGCCCCCACCAAAAGGTGAGGGCCCTCAATGAAAGATTGTCCGGCGGCGACCTACTCTCCCACACCGTCCCCGGTGCAGTACCATCGGCGCTGAAGAGCTTAACTTCCGGGTTCGGAATGTAACCGGGTGTTTCCCCTTCGCCATAACCGCCGTAACACTATGAAACACACAAACACCGTTTGCTGTCTCAGAATTGCCTAGTGGACGCGAGCAAGAATTGCTTTGTGGTCAAGTCCTCGGCCTATTAGTACTGGTCAGCTCCACACATTACTGCGCTTCCACTTCCAGCCTATCAACCCGGTCGTCTACCGG
>NZ_JBEXUE010000126.1:0-22944 GCF_040614275.1 Streptosporangium sp. NPDC006013 | reverse complement strand
GACCCCATGGCGGCCTCGGCGGCCAGACCCCCTACGAACGCCTTAAGCAGAAGACTCAGACCCAGGCGTAAACGATCAATGTCAGTTGCACAAGACTCCACCGAACTCGGGGTACATCAGTTCTGGCCGGCCGTCTGAGCGGCGATGAGCCCAGCCTTCTGCACCTCGACGTGGCGGTCGTTGCGGTCGGAGCGCCCTGGGCCATCGTTCAGTGGCTGTTGGTGCGTCGGCAGTTTCAACGTCTGGACGAGGAACTCGCCGAACTCGTCAAGGCGGCGCAGAACCGGCGGAGGACTGAGTCGCCCGCCGCCGTGTGCGCGGTTCAAGGGAGCGCGGCCGCTCGATCCGATTCACCCACCAGGTCGAGGAACACCACCGCTTCAGTCCTGACTCGATCGCCCCTGCCCCGGTCCCGGCGCAGCCGCCTCATCCGCGCCGCCTGCCTCTGGAGCCTGCTCCGGCAGGACACTACCGGTCTTCTGCGCCGACGCCCGGTTCACCGAGAGCTTCCTCACGACGGTGAATCCGCAGAGCGCGATCAGCGCAGCCACCGTGAAGGCCAGCTGAACCCCGAGCTCGGTGGGAGCGGGAGCGCTGGCGGGGCTGCCGACGAGGATGAAGACGGCCACGATCGGCGCGCCGCCGATGAACCCGAGGTTCCGAGCGGTCATGACGATGCTGGTGGCGATGCCGCTCTCGGCACCTTCGACGGCCGCCTGAACGCCCGAGAGCGCAGTGGTGAAGAGCATCGCCCCACCGACGCCGATGACGAGAACAGAGCCGAGGACGATCTGCCACGCCTCGCTGTGCCACCAGATGAGCATGCCCAGCCCGATGGTCGTGATCGAAAGGGCGATCACGACGGTTGTGCGAAGTCCGAGCGTCCTCACGAGGGCGCCGCCGATCGGTCCGAACGCGATCCCCACGATGAGACACGGCGCGAGGGTCAGGCTGATCTGCGTCAGGGAGTAGCCGAAGCCGGGACTGTTCGGCCCGATGGGCAGCACCAGCAGCTGCTGCAAGAGGAAGAACCCCGCGCCGTAACCGAAGCCGGCGAGGAAGCCCACCAGCACCGAGCCGCGCATGCTCGGGCGAGCGAGCATGGCGAGGTCGATAAACGGCCGCAGCGCCCGGCGTTCGATCAGGACGAAGGCCACCGCTGCGACAATCGCGACGCCGAGCCCCGTCAACACCTGGATGGAGGCCCAGCCGGTCGTCGACGACGACAGCAAAGCGAGTTGCAAGGCGACCAGGGCGGTGCAGAACGCGAGCAACCCGATCCAGTCGAACCGCGAGTTGTCGGGTTTCGACGGAGCACGGTTCGGGACGAGGAAGACGGCGAGCAGAGCACACAGCGCGAGCACCGCTGCCGGCGTCACGTACATGGCGAAGCGGGAGAAGGCATCAACGGTAGGGCCAGCGAGGATCGTCCCGGCCACGCCGCCGAGCACGATCGCTCCGACAACGTATCCGGTCGCCGACGGACGGTACTCCTCCGCACACAACTCCTGCACAAGGACGACGGCCGTCACGGTTCCGCTCGCACCGAGACCGAGCAGCGCGAACCCGATGAGCGCCAGAGGAAAGGAAGCGGCGACAGAACAAACGATCGCCCCAGCCGCAGCCACCGCGACCGCCACGAGAAGCGTGCGCTTCGCACCAAAGAGATCGCCGAGTTTGCCGACCAGCGGCATCGAAAGGCTTGCCGCCACACCCCACATGGCCGTGAGAAGTGCCGCTTCCGGCACGGATATCCCGAGTTCGCGTTCGAGGACCGGGACAGCGGAGACGGCGAGATTCTCGACGGCACCGAGTACGCAGACCAGGAGGAGCACGACGAGGAACGCCGCAGAGAACATCCGTCGCGGGCTTCTGCGGATGGAAGAGGGAAAGCTCATGAGACGACCACACCTTCGGGGTTGACATTGCGTTCGGATGGGAGTGCGAGAACAGCGACGGCGCTGATCCCGCTCTTCGGAGTCAGAGTTCGAGTCCGCCTCCGCAGACGATGGTCTGGGCGCTGACGTAGTCAGACTCGGGCAGGCACAGGAGGTAAACGGCCCCCGCCGCGTCACGCGGGGTGCCCGGACGCCCGAGCGGGATCAGCTGCTCGGTCATGGAACGAAGCTCGGCACTGAGCCCGACCGCGATGCGACGCCCGGCCACATCGATATGGTCAGCGCCCGTGGTGTCGGTCAGCCGGGTAGTAATGAGCCCGAACGCCACGGTGTTGACCGTCACGTTGTAGCGTCCCCACTCCTTGGCGAGGGTCTTGGTGAGGCCGACGACGCCAGCCTTCGCGCTCGCATACCCCGCCTGACCGGCGTTGCCGCCGAGACCTGCGATCGAGGAGATGTTGACGACCTTGCGGCACGACGCCTCCCCGTCCGCGGCCTCACGCTTGGCCATCGCCGAGATGACGGGCTGCGCGGCGCGGAGGATGCGAAATGGCGCGGTGAGGTGCACGTCGAGCATCGCCGCCCACTGCTCATCCGTCGTCTTCTGGATCACGTTGTCCCAGGTGTAGCCGGCGTTGTTGACGATGATGTCCAGCCCGCCGAAGACGCCGACCGCCGTCGAGACGAAACGATCGCCGAAGTCGGCCTCGGTGACGCTGCCGGCACAGGACACCGCGTCCCCACCCTCGGCGATGATCTCGGCGACGGCCTCGTCCGCAGCATCCTGATCGAGATCGTTGACCACCACCCGCGCCTGCTCGCTCGCGAGCTTGCGCGCGATCTCTCTGCCGATCCCGCGACCCGCTCCTGTGATGAGCGCAACCTTGCCGTCCAGTGTTCCCATGTGGCTTCCTCCTGCTGAGGTCAGACCGCTTCTGCGGCAGGTTCGGTGAGAGCGACGACGGCCGTCCCCGTGACGGTGGTCGTCCCTTCGGAAGTGACGATCTCGAGATCGAAACTCGCACGCCGCTCACCCTCCACGACCTCTACCGAGGCGAGTCGAGCCGTCAGCCGGAGGGCGACGTGCAGCGGCGTCACCGCGATGAAGCGGACTTCGAGCGATCGCAGCGATTCCTGCGGCACGATGGATGTGAGCAGTCGGCCGACATAGGCCGCCGACAGCATCCCGTGGGCGAACACATCGTCGTAACCCGCCGATCTCGCAAGTCGCACGTCCAGATGGATCGGATTGTGGTCGCCCGATGCAGCCGCGAACAAGACAAGCGTGCGGTGCTCGATCGGCGCCACCTCGAGGGTGTGGATCATGGGCCCGAGCGACGACGGGGCTGCTGCGGTGCTCATTTCGCCGTCGCCTCGGCGTGGCGAAGCACCAGGGTTTCCCGAAGGAGTGCGATCGCCTCCCCCGCGCGCGTCGCGGTGGTCTCGATGACGAGGAACTCCAGCGCGCCGTCTCGTTTCCGATAGCAGTCGACCACGCGAGGCTGCAGTTCGATCTCGTCCCCGGCGAATGCGAGCTGGTGATAGACGAAGCCCTGCCCGGCGTGAAGGATGCGCTCGACAGGCACCCCGATTCGCTCGAGCCAACCGAACGGGCCGTGCGGATCGAGGCCCAGACCGAAGAGGAAGGTGGGCGGCGCCGGGAGGTCCGGATAGCCGAGCGCGTGCGCTGCGTCGAGCTCGAGGTAGTGGGGTGCCGTCTCACCGGTGGATTCTGCGAACGAGCGCAGGCGTTCGCGATCGATGATCGCCTGCACCACAGGCATCGGTGTGCCGACGATATCGGCCGGCAGCGTCACGACACACGCTCGTAGAGTGTGACGACCGCGGCACCGCCCAGACCGATGTTGTGCTGCAGCGCGAGCTGGACGCCGTCGACCTGACGCGCCCCTGCCGAGCCGCGCAGCTGCCAGACGAGCTCTGCGCACTGCGCAAGTCCGGTGGCGCCGAGCGGATGCCCCTTGGAGAGAAGCCCACCCGAGGGATTGGTGACGACGCGCCCGCCGTAAGTATTGTCGCCGTCCTCTACGAATCGCTCACCGGTGCCTTCCGGAGTCAGACCCAATGCCTCGTAGCTGATCAGCTCGTTGGTGGCGAAACAATCGTGAAGCTCAACTACGCGGATGTCTTCGGGAGCCACGCCGGAGGCCGCGTAGACCTGCTGGGCGGCCTGTCGCGACATCTCGAAGCCGACCAGACGCCGCCGGTCCCCCGTCTCGAAGGAACTCGGGGTGTCGGTGGTCATCGCCTGAGCACGGATCACGATGGAGGGATCGATCCCATGCGCAGCGGCGAACGTCGGCGAGCAGATCACCGCAGCGGCGGCACCGCACGTCGGTGGACAGCACATGAGGCGGGTGAGGGGGTCGAAGATCCGCGCGGACTCCAGCACCTGTTCCACTGTCACCGGATCGCGGAAGACCGCGTAGGGGTTGTTCGCGGCGTGATGCCGCGACTTCACGGAGATCTTCGCGAAGGTCTCCTTCTTCGTACCGAAGCGCTCCATGTGCTCGCGCCCGGCGCCGCCGAAGTACCGGGCGGCCATCGGAGTGTCCTCCTGACCGTCGTCGTCCTGGGCGACAGTGTCGAACACGGCGAACGGAGAGGTCCGGTCGGCCCACACCGCGGCGATGGCGCCCCGGGACATCTGCTCGAATCCGACGACAAGAACGCAGTCGGCCGCGCCGGATTCGACGGACTGTCTGGCCAAAAAGAGCGCGGTGGAGCCGGTGGAGCAGTTGTTGTTGACGTTGATGATCGGGATGCCGGTGAGGCCGACCCCGTAGAGAGCGGTCTGGCCGGAGGTCGAATCGCCATACACCCAGCCGGCGTACGCCTGTTGGACGTCTGAATAGTCGAGACCGGCGTCCTGGAGCGCCGCTCGTGCGGCGGACGCCCCCATGACTTCGTATTTCGCCCCCGCGCTCGGCTTCGAGAAGGGAACCATGCCCACGCCGGCCATGATCGCTCTGGTCATCTCGGTCGCTTCCTGTCGATCGTGCTGTGCGCCACGCGTCTTCGCGTGGCTCCGACTGTGCACCACCGCGTCAAAATAGTCAATCCGTACTAGTAAGGAATGTCTGAAAAAGGATATGGGTGTAGCTCGGTTTCAGGGACTGGTTGACGTGGGGTTTTGAGAGTCTGCTCGCAAGAGGCGGGCTCGTCTTCTACCGTGCGAGGTGGAGGCGATCGCGGTGGGCTCGTTGCTGGAGGAGTTGGCGCGGAGGGAGGCCATGGCCCGGGAACGGGTCGAGCGGTTGCGTGAGCAGTTGGCGGCCGAGGAAGAGGCGTTGTCCCGGCTGATGATCACCCGGGGGACGGTCGAGGAGATCCTGGGCGAGCCGGCCCGGCCGGCAGAGCGGTCGCCTGCCGAAGCGGGCGACCAGAGCGATGCCGGCGGGGTCGGCGGGGTGGTCGCACAGGCGGGCGGGTCGCCGATCGGGGTGACCACGGTGCCGCGATGGCGTCCGGGGATGGATGCCTCGGTGTTACCGCGGACCTACCAGGATGTGCTGGAGGTGCTGGTCGATGCCGGTGGCGCGATGCGGGCCGGGAAGATCGTGACGGCGCTGGGGTCGCCGGCCGAGGCGGCCAAGGTCGAGGGCCTGCGCGCGAAGTTGAAGCGGATGGCGGAGCGGGGCTGGCTGAGCGAGGACGGCCCGGGATTGTTCGGGGTGAACGAGCGAGTCAGGGAACAGATCACCCGATAAGCCCTGATAAGCCGCGGCAGGCCGGGGGTATCACTGCGGCGTCACCGCCGCGGTGGTTGTAAGGAGGGCTCTTCTTCCCCAGGTTCGAAGGTGCGACCCATGTCGGACCCGAGGAAGAGGAACCCGATGGAACCGTATGACACGGTCCCGGTGACTGACGTGTTTGCAGCGTCGACGGAGACCTTTGAGTATCTGCTGGGTGAGCTCGCCGGTCCCGGGTCGGCGGAGCTGTCCCACGCCCGGCTGGAGGAGATGATCGAGGTGCGGGGCCGCCTGCTGTTGCGGCAGTTGCTGCAGGATCATCTGGATTTGCGGGCGGCGCGAGAGGAACAGGCCCTGGCCCGGCAGGACGCCGGTGCGGCCGGCCGCTGCGGGGTGGCCGGTGCTGACGGTGTGCTGCGCCGCTGTGTGGAGTCCGGTCATCATCGGCTGCTGGCCACCGTCTTCGGGACGGTGTCGGTGCGGCGGTGCGCCTTCCGGGCTCGAGGCGTGCGCAACGTGTATCCGGCCGATGCCGCGTTATCGCTGCCGGGCGGGCGGCACTCGCATGGACTGACCCGGCTGGCGGTGACCGAGGCGGTGCGCGGCTCCTTTGACGGTGCCAAGGCCGCGATCGAGGCGCGGTGTGGTCCGGTGCTCGGTAAACGGCAACTCGAGCAGGCGGCTCGGTGATCGATGATCCCGCCACGGTGATCGAGAAGGTCTTCGACCACACCGAGGCCCGCGACCCCGCACACGCCCGCCCGTGGATCGTGCTGGTCGACGGCGCCCGGCACCAGCTCGATCTGATCCGCGCCGAGGCCGCCCGCCGGAACGTGAGCGTCGGCATCGTCATCGACTTCGTGCATGTCCTGGAGTACCTGTGGGCGGCGGCTTGGAGTCTGCATCCCGCTGCGGACCCGGCCGCCGAGGACTGGGTCGCCGGGTGCGCGCTGGCGGTACTGGCGGGCAACGCCGGGCAGGTCACCGATGGGCTCACCGCGCAGGCCGCGGTGTTGCCTGCCGGGCGCCGCCGTGGCATCGACACCTGCATCCGCTATCTGGCCGGCCACGCCGAGTTTCTCCGCTATGACCAGGCATTAGAGAACGGGTGGCCGATCGCCACCGGGGTCATCGAAGGCGCGTGCCGTCACCTGATCGGCGACCGCCTCGACATCACCGGCGCCCGGTGGGGCCTGGCCGGCGCGGAGGCCATCTTGCAACTGCGCGCCTTGATCGCCTGCGGCGACTTCCGGGACCACTGGAAGTACCACCTCCGGCAAGAACACCAACACACCTACAACGTCCCAGCCTGACCTGTGATTTTCCCTCAGGAATCGTTAGGCCCAGGCCTCCGCGATACGGTTCGAGCATGATCAGCGACGAGGGAGCTCTGCTCGGAAGGCAGGCAGCGGAGCGCCTGGCCCAGTTGGACTGCTGCGTGATCGAGCCCGGCCTGACCAACGCAGAGTTCGCGCGCATCGAGCACGAATACGGTTTCGCGTTCGCCGACGACCACCGGGCCTTCCTCGCCGCCGGACTACCGGTCTGCGAACCGCGGGAAGACGAGCCCGGCACCAGCTACGCGTGGGAACGACCATGGCCCGACTGGCGAAACGGCGACCCGAGCGAACTCCGCCGGCACCTCACCTGGCCGACGGACTTCCTGCTTCGGGACATCCAGCGGGGACACTGGCCAACCGCCTGGGGCGACCGGCCGGACTCACCCGAGGCGGCCGCCGAACGTGCGCAGTCGCATCTGGCCGGAGTTCCCAGGATGGTTCCGGTTTACGGGCACAGGTTCTTGCCCGAAGGCCGCGGCGGCTTCGGCCATCCGGTCTTGTCGATGTGGGGCTCAGACATCATCTACTACGGCGTCGACTTGCTCGACTACATCAACCAGGAGTTCGAGGAACCCCGACCCGAGCACCCCGAAAGCCGGGCGCCACAAGCCACCGTGCCGTTCTGGCGCGACTACCTGTGAGCAATCCCGACACGCCTGCCCGGGGCAGGGAGCGTTCAGCCGGACAGCCCGACCTGAACGCCTCACTCCCTCAGGAAGAGCCGCACCCAAAGGATATCCTGTGGGCATGGATGTCACCCCGGTCACTCACGCTTCGCTCCCCGTGCAGCAACGCGCATGGGAGACGCGCGAGCGCATCCTCGCCGCGGCGGTCTCCTGCCTCGCCGAGGAGGGCTACGCCGCCACGACCACCTCCGCGATCCAGGCCAGGGCCGAAGTCTCCCGCGGCAGCATCCTCCATCAGTTCCCCTCGCGCGACGACCTGCTCATCGCCGCCGTTCAGCACCTCGCAGTGCAGCGAACCGACGAGATCGACGTCAGGGACACGAAGGGGCCGGAGACGATCGACGAAGCGATCGATGAGATCTGGCTGACCTACCAGGGCCCGCTCTTTCTTGCCTCCGTCCAGCTCTGGGCGGCCGCGCAGCACAACCGCGAACTCGCCGATGCTCTTCGACCGCGTGAACACGAGCTCGGGCATCACATCCGTGAGGTCATCACCCGGGCGTTCGGGTCGAACGCGGCGCACCCCGCATTCGCCGACCTCGTCCCGATACTGCTCTCGAGCATGCGGGGAGTCGCGATCACGTATCTCTTCGAGCCGCGCGAGCACGCACACGAATCGCACCTCGCCGCCTGGAAGAGGCTGGCACACGCCATCCTCGACAGCGGCACGGGGTCAAATTTCTAGTACGGCTTGACTAATTTGCGTGCGACGGGCACGCTATCGATGATCCGCACCGACGCGAGAAACCGGAGCATCGATGACTTCTTCCGAGACGTCCGCAGAGCCCCTGGCTCCCGGCACTCCCTTTGTGACGGCCATTCGACACTTCGCCGAGCTGCGGCCGGACGAGGTGGTCGTCATCGATCACAACGGCTCGACGACTCGGCGGGAGTTGGAGTCGCGGACCAATCGCCTGGCGCGCGCCTACGCTCAGCTCGGTGTCCGTCCCGGCGATCTCGTCACCATCGGGCTGCCGAACGGGATCCCGTTCGTCGAGTCGATGCTCGCGGTGTGGAAGCTCGGTGCGACACCGCAACCCGTCTCGCACCGCCTGCCTCCTGCTGAACTCGCGGCCATCATCGAGGTCGCGGGGTCGACACTCGTCGTCGGACTGGAGACCTGGCAGGGCGGGGCGAGCGTTCCGGCCGATTTCGAGCCGCCCGCTGCACTGTCCGACGAACCGCTACCGATCGTCATCTCCCGCAGCTGGAAGGCGCCCACGTCAGGCGGCAGCACAGGAACCCCGAAGATCATCATGTCGACAGCACCTGCGACGGTCGACGCGCTGATACCGCTGATGCCCCTCCTCCACATGCCTGTCGGCGGCGTCAAGCTGACGACCACGCCCCTCAGCCACAACATGGGCGTGATGTTCACCACTGCCCCGCTGATCACCGGGGGCGTCGTGGTGATCGCTCCGCGGTTCGACGCGGCCGCCACGCTCGACCTGATCGATCGCTATCACGTCGACTGGTCATGCCTCGTACCGACGATGCTGCACCGGATAGCCCGCCTCCCGGAAGACGTAAGGGCCGCGGCGGACCTGTCGAGCGTGGTGTCCATCGCCACGGGTGGAGCGATGTGCCCGCCCTGGCTCAAGTCCTTCTGGGTCGATTGGCTCGGCGCAGAGAAGATGCTCGAGTTCTACGCCACGACCGAGACCCACGTCGTCGTGATCGCCGACGGTCACGACTGGATGACCCACCCCGGCACCGTCGGCCGAGTGCGCATCGGCGAACTGGAGGTGCGCGATGAGGAAGGTTCGCCGGTTCCCGATGGCACGGTCGGCGAACTCTGGGTTCGACGCGGCGCGAGCGCGCCGCCGTCGTATGCCTATCGCGGAGCCGTCGCCCACGCTGACGCCGACGGCTGGGAGAGCGTCGGCGACATGGGAAGCCTCGACGACGGATGGCTGTACCTGGCGGACCGGAAGGCCGACATGATCACAGTGGGCGGGTCCAATGTGTACGCCGCAGAGGTCGAAGGCGCCCTCGAGGCACACCCTCGGGTGATCTCCAGCTGCGTTTTCGGCCTGCCGGACGACGAATACGGCAACATCCTCCATGCCGTCGTGCAAAGCGCGCTACCCGTCTCCGATCAGGAGCTGATCGACCACCTTCGCTCACGGCTGCTGCCGTACAAGGTCCCCCGCTTGTTCGAGCACACCACCCTGCCGATCAGGGACGACGCCGGCAAGGTGCGCCGATCCCTGCTGCGACAGCAGACCCTCACAGCGAGAGGCCCGGCCGCATGACCCGCACCGACGCAGCCGGGACAGGCCGAGCGCAGGCGATCCCCGGAGCGATCCCGCTCCCCCTCCCCGACGGTGACATCTTCGGGATCCACGCACTCCTCACCTCCGAGGAACGCGCCGAGTTCGATCGGCTCCGCGCCTTCTTCCAGTCCACGGTCCGACCGGCGGGGATCGCGCACTGGAAGCAGGGCACGTTCCCCTCAGCGCTCGTTCCACTTCTGGCCGAGCAGGGCGTTGCACGACAAGATGCACCCGGGCGACTGCTCGCCGGCCTGTTGACGATGGAGCTGGCGCGCGCTGACACCTCGACCTCGATCTTCGTGGCGGTGCATCGCGATCTGTTCACGGCCGCGATACGCCGCCTTGGCTCGGTCGAACAGCGAGATCGCTTCCTGCCGGCCCTTGCCGATCTCTCCACCATCGGTGCCTTCGCGCTCACCGAACCGGATCATGGCAGCGATATATCCAGGGGTATGACCACCACCGCCACTCGCAGCGGCGACTCGTGGACCATCCAAGGACAGAAGCGATGGATCGGCAACGGGACGATCGCCGACGTCGTCCTCGTCTGGGCCCGTGATACAGCGAGTCAGGAGATCCTCGGCTTCCTGGTGGAAGCCGACCGGCCCGGCGTCTCTCGCACCCTGATCGACGACAAGATCTCCGTCCGCTCCGTGCAGAATGCCGACATCGCTCTCGACGCCGTCGTGATTCCCGACGCCAACCGGCTCCCCGGCGCCCAGACGTTCCGCGACACCGAGTCGATCCTTCTCAACTCGCGAGTCGTGGTCGGATGGCAGGCCGTCGGCCAGCAGTTCGCAGCGCTCGACGTGGCTCGCCGCTACACCAGCGAACGGATCGCGTTCGGACGCCCGCTCGCTGCGAAGCAGTTGGTGCAGGAACAACTCGTGCGGATGCTGGGCAATGCGACGATGTCTCTCGCACTCATGATCCAAGTCGCCAGGTCGCAGGCGGAGGAGACGGTCACGATGGAGCAAGCGGCCCTCGCGAAGGCGATGTGCTCCTTGCGCATGCGCGAGACCGTGGCGCTCGGGCGGTCGCTTCTCGGCGGCAACGGCATCAGCAGCTCCTACGAGATGGCCAAGATCTTCGCAGACGCGGAAGCCATCTACACCTACGAAGGCAGCTACGAGATCAACGCGCTGCTGGTCGGCCGGTCGCTGACGGGCATCTCCGCATTCGCCTAGTGCACTGCTGAGATGCCCGACCGCTCTCGCCGCCGGCCTCCGCAGCGTCAGTCCTCGCCGACCCAGATCGGCGGATGCTGCCGCCACCACTGCCCGTCCGCCTCCAGCTGGTAGGCGAGCGCAAGCAGCAGGTCCTCGCCTCCCGCTCGAGTGGCGAACTGCACGCCGACCGGCAGCCCGCCGTCGCTGAAGCCCAGCGGCAGGCTGATGGACGGCGTCCCGGCGAAGTTGTCGATCCAGCAATACCCCGCATAGTCGAACAGGTGATCGCGTTGACGGTCCCACGCGGTGTCCGGTCCGAGCACACCCACGCGCACGATCTCGGTACTGAGCGTCGGCGTCATCCAGATGTCGATCTCGCCCAAACGGTCCAGGTAACCGGTCACGGCTGCCTCGATCCGCCGCAGAGCGCCGCTGAAGCGCTCGTCATCGATCAGTCGACCCGCTGCTACCAGCGTGGCGGAGCGATGCTCCAACCGCTCGGGAGGAATCGGGAACCCGACGACACCGGAGAGTGCCTCGACCTGGCGTGCGAAGTTCCCCTCGATGAAGTCCTGCAGGGCATCGATCGTGTCCCGTCCGTCGAACGGCAGGGCGCCGTCGCTGACGCGGTGACCCAGCCGGTGGAGAAGGGCGATCGCGTCGTCGAACACTCTCAGGACGTCGTCGTCCGGCCCCCTTCCCGTACGCATGACCGCACTGTAGGCGTGGATGCGGAATCTGGCGTCGGCCGGCGCCATGATCAGTGGGAGGGGAGCGAACCTCGCTTCCGAAGAGCGGGACTGGGTCGCGTGCAGCCAGGCTGCGGTGTCGCGCACGGTCCGACTGACGCAGCCGTTCACGCCGAGATCGGTCATCGCCCGCAGGGACTCGTCGCCCGCGTTCCTTCCGCGGGAGGGCTTCAGCCCAACGAGACCGCACGGAGCGGCCCCATGGCGGATCGAGCCGAGGCCGTCACTGGCGTGTGCGACGGGGACGACGCCCGCCGCGACCGCTGCCGATCCGCCGCCGGACGAGCCGCCCGGCGCGTGAGCGAGACTCCACGGGTTGCGGGTGATGCCGGTGAGCGGCGATTCGGTGACGACGTTGAGTCCCAATTCCGGCATCGTCGAGCGTCCGATGGAGATGAGGCCCGCATCGGTGATCGCTCGAGTGTACGGGGCGTCGGCGGGTGCGATGTAGTCGCGGAGTGCGGCGGAGCCGAGCGGTGCCGGAAGCCCGCGCTCAGGCAAGGTGTCCTTGATGAGGGTCGGGGTACCGGACAGCGGGCCGAGCGGCGGAGCCGCTGCCTGACGCCGTGCCCGCTCGAAGGTAGGCAGGGCGATGAAGTTGAGGTCGGGATTCACGGCATCGGCGCGCTCGATCGCACGGTCCACGAGCATAGCCGGCGTCGTGCGGCCCGACTCCACCGCCTCGATCAGGGCGGTCATGTCCGCCGCGGCGGTTAGTGGACGCATCATGGCACGAGGAAGCGGAGTGCCCGCGAGACGGCAGCGCCGAGGGCGGAGAAGTGCGTCTCGCCGGGCAAGACCACCAGCTGGGTGGACGCGCCCTGTGCGTGGAGCGCGGCTCGCATGCGATACAGATTGCTGATGATCGAGGCCTCGGTCGGCGCCTCTCCCGGCTCTTCCTCCCGCCCCCCGGCCGACAGGAACACGGCAGTGCCTGGTCGGATGGCGCCTGGGGGCAGGACCCGTATCGCCTCGACCAGCTGCTCGTCACCTGGTACCGGAGGGAAGTCGATGAGAGCAGGACTCATCAGCGCGAAGCCCTGGAATGCCTCGGGCCGCTCGATCAGCGCGTAGGCGGCGAAGTGCCCGCCCGCCGATACTCCGAACAGGATTCGCCGGGCCCCTGCGGTCTCCGGTACCCGGCGTTCAACCTCCGGGACGACGGTATCGAGCACAGCCGTCAGGAACGATCCGGCACCTCCCAGTTCCTGGGTGCCGATGCCGGGGAGATCGAGTTCCCGCCAAGGCCCGCGGTAGAAATCGAGGCCGCGACGGCGGTTCGTGAATCCGTAGTCACCAGTCTCCTCCGCGTATCCGATGCCCACGATCGTCG
The DNA here is from genome assembly GCF_040614275.1 of Streptosporangium sp. NPDC006013. Lineage (NCBI taxonomy): Bacteria > Bacillati > Actinomycetota > Actinomycetes > Streptosporangiales > Streptosporangiaceae > Streptosporangium > Streptosporangium sp. NPDC006013. The sequence continues at coordinate 9,783 of NZ_JBEXUE010000126.1, read as the reverse complement.
CAGGGCCGAGCTCGCCGGCGAGGTGTCCCATCCGCGCCGCCTCGACGACGGTGCCGAAGCTGAAGTCCGCATCGGTGACGTACACGACGGATGCCGCAGGCAACTCTCTGCCGTCCGGCGGCGCCACCGGACGCGCGATCGAGATGCGCAGCCGGCAACCGAAACCGTCCGGGAGTATGGCGAAGGTCTCCACGCCAGGGATGGAAGAGAGCGCTGGCTCGGTCATGATCGTCCTCCTCGACGAGTCGACAATTAAATAATTATAACTGACTTGTTTTGTGTAGCATAAATGCACGCGGCATCGTCGTCCGGACGACGCCATCCGGAGGGGGCGACAGACATGGCTCAGGGGAACGCATCCGTCGCGGACATCGCGCCCCCGCCCCGGCGCAGTCAGGCAGAGCGAAGCGCCGCGACGCGAGCCAAGATCCTCACGGCGGCGCGTGACGTCCTCCAGTCGCAGGGATACTCCGGTGCGACCATGTCGGCGATCCGCGATGCCGCCGGAATGAGTCTCGGAGCGATCCAGTACCAATACTCGAGCAAGGCGAAGCTCATGGCCGCGGTCGTGGAGGATCTGTCCGCTCGCCGCGCCGAGATCTACGCCGACGCCATCCAGCGCGGCGCGACTCCGAGAGCGTCGATGGAGAATCTGATCGATGCCAACCTCGCGCTGGCTTCACAGCCCGAGGCTGCTGCTGCTCTCGAGATCCACCTTGCCCGCCGCAACGATCCGGAACTCGACGAGGAAGTCGCCCCGATCGCGCTGCAACACGATCGACAGATTCTCTCCTGGAGCCAGGAGCTCCTCCATTCGACCGGCATCGACGCCACTTCGATGGAGAGCCTACAACTGCTGAGCAACGCCGTGACCCGCGGACTCACGGTCGAGTACATCCGCAACCGCGACCAGCCCGCCATAGACCGCGCAGCGACGCTGTGGAGAGCGCAGATGCTCGCCCTGCTGTTCGGAACCTCAGAGGAAGCCGACGAGTCATGCCACGACGTACATTGAGTGTCGCCCGAGATCTCCTGCGGCTGGCCGAGCCGTTCCGCATCGCCGGCCATGTCTTCGACGACTGGGAGGTCGTCCAGGTCACGATCGTCGATGGAACACGACGAGGGCAGGGTGAAGGCGGCGGCGTCTTCTTCCTCGGCGAGCATGGCGAGGAGATGGAGGCGGCGATCGAAGCCGTGCGGCGAGAGGTCGAAGCCGGAGTCGGTCGCGAGGAGCTTCGCTCGATCCTGCCGCCGGGCGGTGCACGCAACGCCGTCGACGCAGCGCTGTGGGACCTGGAGGCAGCGACCACCGGGTCGCCGGTATGGAAGCTGGCCGGCATCGCGGCGCCCAGGCCGATCGTCACGACGTTCACGCTCGGCGCAGATGCTCCCGCGCGCATGGCCTCCGCCGCCCGCGCCCGGTCGGACATACGAGCCATCACGGTGAAGCTCACGGGCGAGCTCGCGGTCGATATCGACCGGGTCCGGGCGATACGCGCCGCCCGACCGGACGTCTGGCTCGGTGTCGACGGCAATCAGGGATTCGACCGCAGCCAACTGGACGAGTTGATCCCTGCGCTGACCGCACAGCGCGTCTCCCTGCTCGAGCAGCCGCTGCCGAGAACAGCGGATGCCTCCCTCGAGGAGCTGTCGTCACCTATTCCGATCGCAGGCGATGAGAGCATCCTCTCGCTGGACGACCTCGCTTCTGCCCCTGGACGCTTTCAGGTGATCAACATCAAGCTGGACAAGTGCGGGGGGCTGACCGAGGGGCTCCTCATGGAAGCCGAGGCGCGCCGTCTGGGCCTCGGGGTGATGGTCGGCACGATGATCTGCTCCAGTCTCGGCGCGGCACCCGGCTTCCTCCTCGGACAGCTCGGAGACTTCGTGGACCTGGACGGCCCCAGCCTGCTGGCCGAGGATCGGTCGCCATCGGTTGTCTACCGGGATGGCACCGTCTTCGCCGACGAAGAGGTCTGGGGCGGCCCCCGGTCGTAGGGCGGCGCCGGCGTCACGGAGTTCCGTTCGAACGTCGCCCTCCACTCGCGTACCGCTCAGACGAGCTCGCTCCGCACAGCATCGCGCCGCGCCGCCCACCTGAACCACCACATCAGCAGTCCAGCTGCAGCCCACCAGGCGACGAGTTGGAGCGCCCCGATTCGCAGGTCGGCGCCCTCCGGGTCGGCGAAGTAGCTCACGAGGGCGATATTCAGGAATGCGTGCATCAACACCCCCGGCCAGATGCTGTGGGTGCGGATTCCGAGCTCGTTCAAAATGAACGCGAGACCGTACATCGAAGCGGCCGCAAGACTGGTACTACCAGTCATACTGACGCTAGACGAAGCACTCGAAAACTCCAACAGGCCACCTCGTCGACACCCGTTTGAGCTCGCACCCCGCGACCTCAGCGAACATCCGTCGGCCCTCCAGGGCTGAAGGAATTCTCACATCGTGAGACCGAGGGCGATCAGCGGGTTGCGGAAATCGTCGCGGGCCCAGCGGGTGCCCTCGGCAATGTTGGTGAAGTTGAACAGGCGCAGCGCGCCGATCGCGTAGCTGCGCATGGTCGTCAGGATCGACGGGGCTGAGCCGGTCCGGACCTTGCAGCGATCCTCCCCGAAGGTCACATCGCGCACATAATGATCTTTGTTCTCGATCGACCACTCGCCTCTGACCAGCTCGGCCAGGCGTCGAGGGCCGGCCAGCGTCGCGGGCAGGTTGGTGACGCCCAGCACCGCGACGTTCGACAGGGGCTTCCAGTGCAGGTCATAGACGTGTCGTTCGATCAGGAAGACCTGCTTGACGTGGGGGAATCGGGTTCCGGGCGGGGCGGGCATCACCTGGATGGTGCGGATCTCGTTCCGGCCGTGGCCACGGTCATAGGTGGTCCACCCGATCGGGACCTCGCTCCAGGCCAAGGCGTCGAGCTGGTCGAACAGGCCGGGCTGGTTGCCGCCGACGGGGAACACGTAGAAGGCGTCGCGCCGGTGCAGGTAGCGGGCATGCTCGCGCTGCGTGTGCAGCATGTCCGCGCTGATCACCACATTCTTCAGGCATCCGATCTGGTCCAGCAGCGGGGCGAATGCCGTGATCTCGTTGGACTTCGAGCCGACGTCGATCTGGGCGACGACGAGGGGCGTCGGGGGAGAGCTGGGCGCCGAGCCGGTGCTGGGCCGCCTTGTCGCTGGTGGCGGTGCCGCGCTGGGTCTTGCCGTCAACCGTCATGGGGATCAACTCGTCGGGGTCGTCGTACAACTCGGTGAGCTGGCCGGCCCGGTGAGCGGCGTAGGCGGCGTCGACGTGCGCGGCGTTGAGCCGCGCGATCGTGCGGCACACGGTGTCGGCGTGAAGAGGTGTCGGACGTGCTTGCCCCCTGGGATTACGACTGGCACCGGAGAAGACCCAGGTGGTCCGCCTCGATGAGGGCTTCACGTTCCTCGGCTTCGATATCCGCCGGATGCGGAAGCGAGGAACCAGCAAGCACTACGTCTATACCAAACCGTCCAAGAAAGCCGTTCAGTCGATCAAGGACAAGGTAAGGGCCAAGACGTACAGGTCAACCCGCTATCAGGATCTGGGTGAGCTGCTCACCGACCTGAATAGATCCCTCGCGGGGTGGGCGAATTACTTTCGGCACGGTGTGTCCAAGGCGATCTTCAGCGTCGTTGACTCCTTCACATGGAATCGACTGATGCGCTGGATACGCGCCAAGTACAGAGGACGAACCGGGCTGTCCATGAAGGAACTCCGTCGCCGCTTCTGCGACCAGGGGTGGAGATTCGCTCACAACGGGGTCGTATTCACCGGCGCGGCCAGCGTCGCTGTGACTCGCTACCGCTATCGCGGCAGGAACATACCGACCCCATGGACCCCGAAACAGGCAGCCGCTCCCACAAGCAGCTGACCAGCGGGCAAGACACGTGGAGCGCCCGGTGCGGTGAGAGCCGCACGCCGGGTGCGGCGAGCGGGTCGGGGAAACGGGCTGGCCGCGAGGCCGGCACCGCGCCCCGACCCGACTCAACCGGCCGCTTCAATCGGTCGGCGTTGTATCCCCTCCTGGCGCGCATCAATGCCTACCTGGTGCGCTGGATCCGCGAGAAATATCGTCGGCTGAGCAGGAGACGCAAAGCCCTGGTGTGCCTGCGCGGGATCGCTACGCGTTACCCGCGCATGTTCGCGCACTGAACGTGGGTGACCGCGGCTTCTCCGCTCTGACGATCAAGATGACAAGAGCCGTATGAACCGAGAGGTTCACGTACGGATCTGTGGGAGCCGGGAGGTGAGACTCCTCCCAGCGACCCGACACGATGAGCGGTGAGGCCAGTGCTGTGGCCGCGGCGGCGAGGCCGATCGCGCGGCCTCGGTTTCCGAAGGTGGCGGTGAGCGAGGTCAGGAGCGCGCCGAGACAGAGGAGGACGGGCGCGGGGAAACCGAGCACCGCGTGAGGCTCGCCGGCCACGGCGGCTGTGGCCAGGGGCGAACGACTGGCAACGGTGTCTCGCATCAGCGTGAAGGCGGGCACCGACGCCAGCGCGAGCCCCAGAGCGACACGTGCTCGGATCGGGCGCCGCGCGCCTCCCGCCTCCTTCAGAGCTTCGCCGCTGGAAGCGTCGGGCCCCCGTGGACGACGCCGATTCGGGTGCACCAACCTCCCGCCTATCGGGACCGGGGCGCAGGGCGCTCCGCCCGATCGCTCCGGTCGGCTCGCTGACCGCCGATGAGTTTCAGCCCGACCACGCACGCGACGATTCCGGCCAGGAACACGACCTTGAGCACCGTCGCGGATTCGGCGCCAGTGAGCATCGCCCACGCCACGGTCAGTGCCGCGCCCGTGCCGGTCCACACGGCATAGGCCGTGCTCATCGGGATGTGCTTTGCTGCGTATCCGAGGGTGCCCATGCTGAGGGCGAGTGCGACGATGAAGACGACGACCGCACCGGGACGCGTGAAGCCGTTGCTTGCGCCCAGGGCGGTGGCCCACACTGCTTCCAAGGCGGCGCTGACGAACAGCACGACCCAGGGCATGCTCAGCTCACCGCCTTGAGGCCGATCACGCACGCGATGAGACCGGCGAGGAGCGCGGCGCGCGCGGCGATGAGTTTCTCCTCACGACGCACGACGGCGAACACCACAGTCAGGGCCGTCCCGATTCCCACCCACACGGCGTATGCCGTTCCTGTCGGCAAGGCGACCATCGCGTACGCCAGGCCGGCCATGCTCAACGCCATAGCGACGAGGAAGACCAGGGTGGGAGCCACACGCCGAAACCCCTTCGTCGCGCCCAGCGCGGTTGCCCACACCGCCTCAAGAACCCCGGATGCCACCAACACTAGCCAGGACATTCACCACACCCCTCACATAGTCGCACGGTTGTGCCACTATTCTTACACGAAACCGCACGACTGTGCGACAATGACCTTATGGGACGAGTTTTGGACCACGCTGAACGCGATCGCGCCGTCATCGACGCCACCTGGCAGCTCCTCGCCCGTGACGGCCTCGGGGGCCTCTCGGTGCGAAAGGTCGCCGCGGAGGCCGGACTCCCTCCGAGCTCGCTGCGCTACACCTTCCCGACCATTGCCGCACTTCGCGAGCGCGCGGCCAGATTGGTCGTCGAACGTATGTTGTCGCGCGTTGAGGCGGTCGAAGGGGCGGGGCTCGAACGTGCCCTTGCCCTGGTACTCGAGCTCGTCCCCCTCGACGAAGTCCGCCGCGTGGAGATGGAGGCGTTTCTCGCGCTGGGGTCGGCGGCGGGCTTGGACCCGCTTCTCGAGCAGTGCTATCGAGAGGCGCATATCGCGATTCGCGGGGTCTGCGCTGATGCTTTGCGCGCGCTCGATCCCCGCCGAGGCCCGGGTGAGGAGGATGTGCAGCTGGCCAGCCTGCACGCACTGGTCGACGGCGTCTCCCTGCACCTGGTCAGACAGCCCCCTTCCGGGCAGACCGCCTGGGCACGAACCATTCTCGAGGGATACCTCCGCGGCTGCGAACCACGCTGATTGGAGAGACAGGGGCATGCAACGAGTGAGCATTGGCGAGCTTGAACGTAGAGCCAGACAGAAACTCCCCGAGCCAGTATTCGACTTCATCGCGGCCGGTGCCGGAGGTGAGAGTTCGCTGCGCACCAATGAATTTGCGTGGTCAGCTTGGTCGCTCGTGCCACGAGCGTTGCGAGGTGTCGAGCGCGCTTCGACGAACACTGCTTTACAGGGAACTGAAGTGGCTTCGCCGATTCTCCTCGCCCCTGCCGGTCGGCAGCGGGCCATCGCGCCTGATGGCGAGTTGGCAGCAGCACGAGCTGCCGCCAGCTTCGGCACCATTTTCAACCTCGCCACCTCGGCAACGACCGACCTGCACGACGTCGCGCGGACTGGTGCCCCACTCTGGCAACAGCTTTACGTCAGCAGGGATCGGGATTGGACCTGGATGATTCTCGAAGAGGCCGCTCGTGTCGGTTTTTCGCAGATCGTCGTCACGGTCGACCGCCCCAGGGAAGCCTTCCGGCCCCGTTCGGCGCGACACGGTGGCCTGGAGCTGCTGCCTCCAGGCGCGGAAATCACGAGCCACAGGGGAGATGGCTCCACTCGCTCTTCTGGGCCCGGCAATTGGGACTCGCAGCTGAGCTGGTCCGATATCGACGAGATCGTTCGCAGGTCCCGGATCCCTGTCGCCGTCAAGGGGATCGTCCATCCGGACGACGCCAGATCCGCCGTTGACGCCGGAGTCTCGGCGATTGTCGTCTCGAACCACGGCGGGCGCCAGATCGATGGAGTCATCCCGACGGCAGTAGCTCTACCTGAAATTGCTCAAGCCGTGAACGGGTCCATTCCGGTATACGTCGATGGGGGTATCCGGTCGGGTGGCGATGTCTTCCGAGCGCTGGCACTGGGCGCATCAGCTGCACTGATCGGGCGACCGTATCTGTGGGCACTCGCTAGCGGAGGAAGCGCTGGTGTCGAGCAACTGCTTAACTCACTCAGCGATGAGCTCGCGGAGGTGATGACGCTCATGGGCTGTGAAACGGTGTCGGACATCCGGGCGGAGCACGTCCGACGTGCCGGGGACAAAGGCACGTTCTAGCTAGGACGGCCCAGACCAGGGACACGCAGGAGGTCTCTCCGGGGAAGCGGCCGATGACCTTGACTCGGCGGCGGGTCTCGCCGAAGGTGCGCTCGATGAAGTTGGAATGGCGGATGCGCTTGTGGTGCTCGGCGGGAAAGCGCAGGTAGGTCGTCAGCGAGGCGCGGTCGGTCAGCAGGCTCTTGATCGCGGCCGGGTAGCGTGCGGCCCACGTGTCGGCGAAGGCGTCGATGCGCCGCTGGATCTGCTCTACCAGCCTCTGGCCCGGCTCGATCTCCTCGCCCGGGCCGCTGGTGTCGAAGATGTCCCAGTAGGCGGCCTTGACCTCGGCCTGATCACCCGCGCTGACCTTGGAGAGCACGTTGCGGCATTTGTGGATCACGCAGCGCTGCCGCAGCGAACGGGGAAAGACCTGCTCGGCGGCGCTGATGAGGCCGGGCGCGCCGTCGGAGACGATCAGCAGCGGGGGCTTGAGAGCGCGCCCGGCCAGGTCGGTGAGAAAGTCATGCCAGGCGTCGGTCGACTCCGAGCCGGCGGCGGCCAGGCCGATGAAGGCTGGCTTGCCGTCGGTGGTGATGCCCCAGGCGGCCAGGACCGGCTCGGCGCGTTGCCCGTCGTGCATCTTGAAGTGTGAGGCGTCCAGGAACAGGTGGTCCAGCTCGATGCCGGACAGATCACGCCGGCACCAGGCGTCGTACTCGGCGACGATGGCCTAGCAGATCGCCGACACCGTCGACTTCGACAGCGCCGCCTCCGGGCCGAGCGCATCGGCCAGGGCGCCCTCGACGTCGCGCACGGACAGGCCGCGCACGAAGGAGGCGATGACCAGGGTTTCCAGCGCGTTGGTGCGGGTCACTCCGGTGCCGAACAGGCGGGAGGCGAAGGCTTCGGTGGTGCCGCGCAGCTTGGGCCGGGCGATGGTGACCGGCCCGGTGGTGGTCTTGATGGTGGTGGAGCAGTGGCCATTACGGTGACCTGGGCGGATCACGGTCTTGTCATCGTCGGCTGCGACGGTGGCGGCGCGCTGGTAGCGGGCGCGGCCGAGGAAGGCGTCCACCTCGGCCTCCGCAGCGGTCTGGATGATCAGGCGAGCACCGAGACGGGCGACCTCTTCGATGACCTCGACCAGGTCACGGCCTTCGGTGAGCAAGGCGTCGATCTCAGCGCGAATGGCTTGGACGGGCGGTAGTGTGCGTGCCACGAGCGTAGGTCCTTGCGTAGTGCGAACTTTGGTCGGTTCAGCACGGCAACCTACGCTCGTTCACTTTTACACCGCATCTCGGACGCGACCCCATCGGTGTGACGGCGGTTTCACATGGGTGCAGGTATTGAAGGCAAACGGCGCCCCAAAGGCACATCTTCGTGGCCGACAGCATGTGATCGCCTTCCTTGGGTTACCGCTGACCTGGAAGATCCCATGGCATGTTGAAAGCGTAGAGGTGAACGACCGGAGTGTGATGATCCCGTGACGAGACGGTGATGCCGAGCCAATGAGCTGATTCCGACCTAAGTGCGCAGGTCACGGGCTGAGGGGAGGTGGCCCTTGCCTACTCGTACATCCTTTGATGGCATCCGTGCCGTCAGCATCCTGGCAGGTGGCCTTCTCCTCCGCCTCCGCCGTCGCCAGGCCGCTCTTCTCCAGGAGCCTCATCCAACTATCCCGGTGCGGGCACTCGACCCGATGCAGACCCTGTACGCGAACCTAATGGGCTCGGTCGTCGTCTGGGCCCTCCCCTCCTGCGCATTGCCAGGCCACTACCGGTGCACGGACTGCTCGACGGCGCCGCGCGCACGCTGTTCGCGGCATGGCAGGCATACGCGCTGGCCAACGGCGCCATGCGGCTGCTGTGGCTGTTCCTCGTCACCGAGGTCGCGTTCGGCGTCCTCCAGCTTGTGCCATGGCGGCGGAGCCGACGCCCTCAACCACTCCTCGCCCACCTGCCCTGACCGCCTGAGCAGCCACGGCAAGAGCGGTGAAGTCGATCCCAGGCAGGCCCGGGTCCAAGTCATCGGGACGCAGCCGCAGCACACTCGATACATGTACCTCGTGAGCGGGGCGGGGCACGGTGTCGGGAAAGGCGTTCTCCGGCATCGACGGCCGCTGCGGCGCAAGCGCGCGAGCGTCTCAGGGACGCTCAGAGAAGTCCTCGCGATGCGTGGTGTCGCCTGAGCCGTCAGCTGATGCGTTCTCCGGCGGTGGTGTTTGGAGGGTGAGGAGGCGGTTGATCGTCTGCTGGGCGGTAGCTTCGCGCTGCTCGGCGGCCTGGGCGCGATGTTCGGCCCGTTCCAGTGCCTGGTGCAGGGCCTCCAGACGGGTGTTGGCCACCGCGGTCGCGGTTTGTGCCTGATCGCGTTGGTCGCGAACTTGCCGCAGCTCCTCACGTACGCGGCCGGTCTCGGCGCGGGCCGCCTCGGCTTCCTGGTGCGCCTTCTCGCGGGCGTTCTCGGCGCGCTCGGCCCGGTCGGCGGTGGCGTTCAGGTCGGTACGCGCTTGATCGAGGTCGACGGTGCGGTCGGCCAGGACGTTTTCCAAGGTGGCGATCTGCCGGTCATGTTCGGCGGCCACGGTGGCGCTCTGGCGGCGTTCGGCGTCCAGGACTCCTTGCAGGGCGTCGCGTTCGGAGGTGATCCGCCGGACCGCGCGTTCGGCGGCGGCGGCGCGTTCGGCGGCGGCGATGGCGTCCTGCTGGGCACGGGCGCGGG
>NZ_JBEXUE010000125.1:0-23023 GCF_040614275.1 Streptosporangium sp. NPDC006013 | reverse complement strand
CGGGGGGGGGGGCCCGGCCCCCCCCCCGCCACAGGTGTGGTGTTTCGGGTGTTCGGAGATCAGCTCGCGCTGCAGGAGACCGTCGGCCAGGTCGAGTTGCCGTTGCGCTGGATCGTCACGCCCCAGTTGTTGCCGTTGCCGTTGGGCCTGGCGGTCAGCACCTGGGCGCTGGGGTAGCTCGCGCCGATGTTCCAGGTAGCGATGATCTTCGCTGGGGACGGGACGTTCATCGTCACGGTCCAGTTGCTCGAACCGCTGACCGAGACGTTGAGGTTGTACCGGTCACTCCACTGCTGCCCCGCGGACAGCGACGCGGTGCAGGCACCACCGCCGCCGCCACCACCACCGCCGCCGCCGCCGGAGGAGCCGTCCACCGTTACATTGGAGTTTCCGCTGCTTTGATATCCCTCTGTTGCGAGGATCATGTAATCATGGCTGCCCAGATTCATTCCGTAACGGGACCATGCGTCGAAGTGGTTGCCGCTGGTTATGGTTCCGCCCGTTTTCTTTGACTGCCGGACGCTCCAGTACTGATTGAAGGTTCTGGTGCCCTCGATGGAGGGGGCGTTGGTTCGCGTCGTCTGGTAGATGTCGTACGTGCCGCCATCGCTGGTGACCGTGCCCTTGTACGTTCCGGTGGGCCGGTAAGTTCCCCAGTTGTCGACGATGTAATACTCCACGAGTGGGTTTCTCGTCCACCCATAGAGAGTCAGATATGCATTGCCGGACGGATTGAAGCTGCCTGAGTAGTTCACGGTCCTGCGTCCGCCGGTGCTCCAACCCTTACCGGCAACGAAATTCCCGGTATTGCTCCATGAGGTGCTGTAATTGCCGCCGGATCCCAGTTCCATGGAGACCGACCCGGGACTGTCGGTCCAGAACGAATAGAAGTAGCCGTTGTTGGTGCCGGTCTGATTGGAGGTGATGGCCGCGTGGGCGGGGCCGGGCAGCATCGCCACGGCCACGGCCAGCGCTACGGCGCAGGCACGGCCGACGAGCAGCCTGATGCGGCCGCGTCTGCGGCTCTTCGGGCGGGCGGGGACGTCGTTCATGCGCGTGCTTCCTCCTCGTGAAGGCCGGCCGGGAGGCCGGGCAGCGTGATACGACCCGGCGGGGCTGCCGGTGGCCAGGGGGACGGCCACCGCGCGTCGGCGTCGTACACGTGGGGGGTTGGCCGGTCGTCGTGCGGTCGACGACCGGAGGAGCAGGTCGCGGCGGGTGACTCGGATCGACAGTGTTGAGGTCCAACGGCAGCGAAAGTATCGGTGTGATGGCGAAAGTGTCGGTCCGACCCCGTGAGTTGTCAACGACTCCCGAAAGCCTGCGAAGGCCTGATCTTGGTTAAGGATTTCTCAAGCAAGCATTGCACCTGTTCATTGACCCTGCCCTGACCATCGAGCTCAGGATTGATCAATGAAAATTTCGGAGACTTTCCGAATTATTCGGCACCGGGCGCGATGGGGTAGAGCATGATCACGGCTGGTCCGTCGGCGACATCCGGCCAGCGCGGCCCCCGCGAGTTCCTCCTCAGTCGGGAAGGACCGAGAGGCCGGACCGGGCGACGATGGCCTGGAGCGCGGCGACGTGGCCGGTGTAGGCCGCGCGTCCTTCGCGGGTGAGGCTGAACCACGTCCTCGGGCGCTTGCCGACGTATCCCTTGCGGATCTTCACGTAGCCGGCCGCCTCCAGGGCGCTCGCGTGTTTGGACAGCACCGAGTCACTGACGCCCAGGTTGTCGCGTACGAACGCGAACTCGGCCTCCTCGGCGGCGGCCAGCAGGGAGACGATCTGCAGCCGGGTCGGCGCGTGGATCGCCGGGTCAAGTCGCGACGTCATCGCTTCGGCGTCTCCGCCCGCCGAGCGGTCCGCGCGGACATCCATCGGGCCAGGAGGGGCGCGGTGACCGCCACGACCACGGTCATGATCACGCCCATGACGGTACGCGGATAGGCGACGCCGAGTTCCTTGAGCCACAACGCCAGCGCGAAGCCCGCGAGACCGGTGGTGATCAGCCAGGCGGTGAAGCCGGCCCATGCCCATGGATCCGTCATGGAGGAGTGCGGGCGCAGGTTCGCGTTCCTGACGTCGATCACGAACTTGAGGACGGCGACGGCGAGGCCGGCCGACAGGGCCGTCACGGCGATCCAGAGCCACCAGGCGGGGGTGATCTCGGTGACGAACTGCATTCCGGTGACGAAGATCCAGACCGTCACCGGATACCAGGCGGGGAACATCGGCGGTGCGGCGCGCAGGACCCTGTGCTGCGTCTCGTGAACCTGAGCCAGCGACCGCGCGGCTTCTTCGGGGGTGATCTCCATGGGCTGCTCCCTCCTTCTTTCCTACTTGGAAAGTACTTTCCAGTTTCCATATCGTCAAGTACTTTCCAGGATGCCGTCCGGAGTGGCCGAGCAGCACCCGGTTCCGGATCCCGACCAGCGTCGGGCCTATATGTCGACCGAGACGAAAGGGGGCAGTGCGGCCGCGTCACCGGGCGTGAGAGACGCGGCCTCGGGCGAAGGTCAGCGGACCTTGCCGAAGAACTCGCGGATGTCGGCGGCGACGTGATCGGGCTGCTCCATGGCGACAAAGTGGTGGCCGCCTGGATTGCCCTCTGGCCAGTGAAGGATGGTGTTGTGCCGTTCGGCGAGCCGGCGGATTCCGGGCGGCCCGCTGTACACGCCGGTCGGCGCCGCCGTCTGACCCTCCGGCCAGCCGAAGCCCGTGCTGTCGTAGTAGGGCCAGGAGGAGGTTCCCAACGTCCCGGTGAGCCAGTAGAGGCTCACGTTGGTCAGGATCAGCTCGCGATCGATCACCTGCTCCGGCGGTTTCGCGGCGACGGTGAACTCCTTGAACTTCTGCATCATCCAGGCCAGCGCGGCGACCGGAGAGTCGTGCCACCCGTAGGCGAAGGTCTGGGGCGCCGCGCGCAACAGCCCATGATGGTCCACGCCGTTCATCCAGTCCTGCTTCTGGAGCTGCGCGTAGGCCGCGCGCTCGTCGTCGGTCATCTCGGGAACGTCGTCTTCGGTGGGGAAGCCGAGCCCGCTTATGACATAGACGCCGATCACGTGATCCGGGGCGACCTTGGCGACTTCCGGGGCGACGTACGCGCCGAAGTCCCCGCCCTGGGTGCCGTAGCGGTCGTATCCGAGGCGGTGCATCAGCTCCGCCCAGATCCGCGCCACGCGCGTGGCGTTCCAGCCGGTTTCGCGCGGCGGCGCGGAGAACCCGAATCCGGGCACCGACGGCACGACGACGTGGAACGCCTGAGACGGGTCGCCGCCGTGCGCGCGGGGATCGGTGAGGGGGCCGATGAGGTCGGTGAACTCCACGAACGAGTTCGGCCAGCCGTGGGTGAGGATGAGCGGCAGGGCATCGGGCTCGGGGGAGCGCACGTGCAGGAAATGGATGTCCTGACCGTCGATCTCGGTCATGAACTGCGGAAACCCGTTCAGCTGCGCCTCGTGCCGGCGCCAGTCGTACTCGCCGCGCCAGTATTCGGCCAGGTCCTTGAGATAACCGGCGGGGACGCCCCGGCTCCACTCCTCGCCGGGCAGCTGCCGGAGCCACCGGGTGCGGGCCAGCCGGTCGCGCAGCTCGTCCAGGTCTACCTGGGGGATATCGATGCGGAAGGGGCGGACCTCGGTGCTCATGACTCTCCTCAGGGGGTACGCCCGCCGCGCGGCGGGCGGGGTCCCGCCACGTCGTTCCCGGCAGGCCCGGGTGGTGCGTCGCGGTGACATGATCGAGAGTAGGAATCATGTAGGTCAGGTCCTGTCCCATATGGCCGGGCATGATGGATCCCATGAGCGACACCCCCGCACGACTGCTCAAACTGCTGTCCCTTTTGCAGACCCCGCGCGAATGGCCCGGCAGCGAGCTGGCCGAGCGACTGGGGGTCAGCCCCCGTACGATCCGCCGGGATATCGACCGCCTGCGCGAGCTGGACTATCCGGTGCGGGCGACGATGGGGGCGGTGGGCGGCTACCGCCTCGCCGCGGGCAAGGCCATGCCGCCGCTGCTGCTGGACGACGAGGAGGCGGTGGCCATCGCGGTCGGCCTGCGCATGGCGGCCGGGACTCCGGTGGACGGCATCGAGGAGGCGTCCGTGCGGGCCCTGGCCAAGCTGGAGCAGGTGCTGCCGTCCCGGCTGCGCCACCGGGTCGCCGCACTGGCCGCAGCCCTGGTCTCGATGCTGACCGGGAACGGGTCGAGCGTTGATCCGCGGAACCTGACGGTGCTCGCCGGGGCCGCCGCCAACCGCGAACGCCTGCGGTTCGCCTATCGGGCGGGCGACGGGAGCAAGAGCAGACGCCTGGTCGAGCCGTACCGTCTGGTGGCGGCCGCACGCCGCTGGTACCTCCTGGCCTACGACAACGATCGCGACGACTGGCGGACCTTCCGCGTCGACCGAATCGGTGATCCGAGGCCGACCGGCGTGCGGGTCCCGCCCCGCGAGCCGCCCGAGCAGGACGCGGCAGCCTTCATCACCGACAAGCTGTACTCGTCGGCACCCACCTACGAGGTGCTGGCGACCCTGCGTCTTCCGGCCGGCCAGGTGGCTCAACGGCTCGGCACCGCCCCGGGCGACGTCCAGCCGATCGACGAGCACAGCTGCCGCCTGCACGAGCGCGCCGACACCCTGGAGTGGCTGGCCTCCCGGTTGCTCATGCTCGGCTGCGAGTTCCAGGTGCACGAGCCGCCGGAGCTGCTGGCGTACCTGCGTGCGGCGGGCGCCCGCGCCGTCCGCGCCGCAGGGGGTCCCGACGGGACCGGCCTCCCACCAGCAGACGACCGGGATGTCAACACCGCTTCAGGCGGGGGCGCCGGCCCCCGGTGGCCCTGAGGCCGATCGGGGGCTGCCGCTGCTCTCCGGAAGCCGGTCCCCGGAGTCGCGTCATCTCAGAGGTGCCGTAGACGGCGGCGGTTCAGTCGGTGCCGAACTCCATCGCGGCGCGGTCGAGCATCTCGTCGTCGCCGGAGACCTCGCCGCGTGAGGCGATGGCCTCGGCGCCGCCCTGCGGCATCGCGCCGATCAGTCCGGTCGAGGCCGCCTGGGCGGCGCCGATGAGCGCGGCATGGGTGGTGCCGACCATGCCGAGGCTGGCGTACTGCTCGAGCCTGGCGCGCGAGTCGGCGATGTCGAGGTTGCGCATGGTGAGCTGGCCGATCCGGTCCACCGGGCCGAACGCCGAGTCCTCGGTACGCTCCATCGACAGCTTGTCCGGGTGGTAGCTGAAGGACGGGCCTGAGGTGTCCAGAATCGAGTAGTCCTCACCGCGCCGCAGCCGCAGCGTCACCTCACCGATGACCGCCGTGCCGACCCAGCGCTGCAGCGACTCTCGCAGCATCAGCGCCTGCGGGTCGAGCCAGCGGCCCTCGTACATCAACCGGCCGAGCCGCCGTCCCTCGGTGTGGTAGCTCGCCAGGGTGTCCTCGTTGTGGATCGCGTTGACCAGCCGTTCGTACGCCGCGTGCAGCAACGCCATCCCAGGCGCCTCGTAGATGCCCCGGCTCTTGGCCTCGATCACCCGGTTCTCGATCTGGTCCGACATGCCCAGGCCGTGCCGCCCGCCGATCGTGTTCGCCTCCATCACCAGGTCGACCGGGGTGGCGAACTCCTTGCCATTGATCGTCACCGGGCGGCCCTGGTCGAAGCCGATGGTCACGTCCTCGGCGAGGATCTCGACCGCGGGATCCCAGAACCGCACGCCCATGATCGGGTCCACGGTCTCGATGCCGTTGTCAAGGTGTTCCAGGGTCTTGGCCTCGTGGGTGGCGCCCCAGATGTTGGCGTCGGTCGAGTAGGCCTTCTCGGTGCTGTCGCGGTAGGGCAGGTCGTGGGCGAGCAGCCACTCCGACATCTCCTTGCGGCCGCCGAGCTCGGACACGAAGTCCGCGTCGAGCCAGGGCTTGTAGATGCGCAGGTGGGGGTTGGCGAGCAGGCCGTACCGGTAGAACCGTTCGATGTCGTTGCCCTTGAACGTCGAGCCGTCGCCCCAGATCTGCACGTCGTCCTCGATCATCGCCCGGACCAGCAGGGTCCCGGTGACGGCACGACCGAGCGGCGTGGTGTTGAAGTAGGCACGCCCGCCCGAGCGGATGTGGAACGCACCGCAGGTGAGCGCGGCCAGGCCCTCCTCGACCAGCGCCGCGCGGCAGTCGACCAGGCGCGCGATCTCGGCGCCGTACGTCACCGCGCGGCCGGGCACCGAGGCGATGTCGGGCTCGTCGTACTGGCCGATGTCGGCGGTGTAGGTGCACGGAACGGCACCCTTGTCGCGCATCCACGCGACGGCGACCGAGGTGTCGAGGCCGCCGGAGAAGGCGATGCCGACGCGCTCGCCGGCGGGCAGGGAGGTGAGAACCTTGGACATAAACAAGAGTATGCACTGCGCTGCATGGTCATGCAAACTCTCGATCCGCGGCCGTGGCCATCCGCGCTGTTCACCGAACGCCACCCACCCGCGGGAGTACGGACTCCCCGCCCGGCGCGAGCCGGTCACCCGGAGAAAGAGAGACGGCCCCGAGCCGGCGCGACCAGCACCGTCTCAGGGCCTTGATCAATTCACCCCGCTGGACCAGGAGAAAGATCCGTGCTCGACCGTGGGAGACACGATCGCCCGGCCGACGCGCTCGACGCCGTCTTTGCGGGCCCCGGTGGCCCGTGGGTGGTCACCCCACCAGGCGCCTCAGAGCTTGCCGAGGCCTCGGGCGAGGATCGTCGCGGTGTCCGCGACCACCTGGTTGTCGAGGACCGCGCCCGCGGTCTTGCCGTTGGTGTAGATCGACATGATGATGGGCGCGGCCGACTCACCGGGCCAGACGATCGCGATGTCGTTCGCGGCCGCGTACTGCGAGGTCGTGCCGGTCTTGTCGCCGATCTTCCAGGTCTTGGGCAGGCCCGCGCGGATGCGCTCGTCGCCGGTCTGGTTCGCGATCAGCCAGGTGTTCAGCCGCGCCCGGTCCTTGGCGTTGAGGGCCTTTCCTACCGTGACCGCGCGCAGGTCACGGCCCATGGCCGCGGGCGTCGTGGTGTCGCGCCGCTCCTTGGGGTTCCAGTCGTTGAGCTCGGTCTCCCACCGGTCCAGCCGGGAGATCGGGTCCTTCAGCGTCCGGAAGTAGCCGGTCAGGCCGGCCGGGCCGCCGAGCTGCTTGAGCAACATGTTGCCCGCGGTGTTGTCGCTCTGGGTGATGGCCGCCTCGCACAGCTGCGCGACGGTCAGCCCGTCCTTGACGTGATCCTTGGTGACCGGGGAGTTCTCCTTCACCTCGGCGTCCGTCCAGCGGACGACCTTGTCCATCAGGCCGGGCTCTGAGGTGCGGGCCTTGTGCAGCACGGCCGCGGCGGCCATCGCCTTGAAGGTGGAGAGCATCGGGAAACGCTCGCCCGCACGATAGGTGACCGTCTTACCGGTGGCGGTGTCGATCGCGTACGCGCCGACGCGGACCTTGAAGGACGCCTCCAGCGTGCGCAGTTCCTTCCTGGCCTGGGCCTCGCCCGATACCACCTGGGTCACCGGCGAGGCGGCGGACGCGGCGGACGCGTGGCCTGCCGCGGTGATGCCCGTCAGCGGGACGAGCGTGAGTGATGCCAGCACCGAGAGTGCGGCCTGTCGCAGACGCATGGTGATGCCTTCCGGTTGCGGGTTGGATGCGACAGGCAGTCTCACGCCGCCGGTCGATGCGGTCAAAGACAGAAGTGGCGAGTTCCATGCTGAAATGGCATACGATCATCTCGTGGACGTCCTCGGAGCCTGGCGAGTGTTCGTCAATGTGAGCGAACGAGGGAGCTTCACGGAGGGGGCGGCGGCCGCCCGGGTGCCGCAGTCGGTCGCGAGCCGCCGGATCGCCGCCCTGGAGAAGCACCTCGGGGAGCAGTTGTTCGACCGGTCGTCGCGCGGAGCGGTACTCACCCAGTTCGGCCGGGACATGCTTCCGTCGGCGAAGCGTCTCGTCCGCCTGGCCGACGACATGGAGTACGAGGCGGAGCAGGCCAAGCTCAGTCCGCTCCGGCTCGCCGTTCCCGGCATCGTGCCCGTTCGCGACCTGGCACGTCTTGACGCGGAGGCCCGCCAAAAGGGCGTCTACCTGCACTTTCATGCTGCCCCGCCGGCCGAACGGGCGGAACTCGTCCGCTCTCGCGAGGTCCGCGCCGCCCTCATCGCCGTACCGCCCGGCGACGCGACCTGGTCGGTACGGCTCGGACTCGCCGGCGCCGTGGATCTCCCCGTACAGACGGTCTACATCGAGACGCTCCGCGCCGGCCGCGCCGCGCGGTCGTCACGGAGGCGCCGGATCTGGATCCAGCCCGAGGACGACGTCCCGCACATCCGCGACCCGATGTTCCGGATCCGGGATGCCGTCGGTCTCCAGCCCGCGCAGGTCGGCGTCTCGGCGACGCTCACCTCCGCCGTGGCGGAAGTCCTCGGTTCAGCGGATCTCCTGCTCTGCCCGGTCGGGCAGGCCGAGGAACTGGGGCTACACTGGCGCCCCGTCGGCGAGATCCAACTCGTCCGCGGCTTCGAGGTGTCGGCCGCCGTCGGGAACGACGCGGAGCGCATCCGGACCCGGCTCTGGCACCCGATCGCCCGCTGCCTCGGCGCGTACGACCAGGCATGATCAAGACGGGGGGCACCATCAAGGTCGAGCACCTGATGCGACAGCTCCGGCGAGAGCTCGACGACGCCGGACTGAACGGATCGTTCCTGGTCCGGGATCTGCACACCGGTGACGAGATCGGTATCGAGCCGGACCTCGAGTTCCCGATCGCCTCACTCGTCAAGGTCCCGCTCGCCGTCGCGACGCTCGAACGCATCCGGAAGGGGGAACTCAACGGCTCCACCCAGATCCTGGTGCGGCCGACCGGGATCACCGTGCCGGGACCGACCGGGCTGGGCAGGTTCCGGCACCCGACCCGGGTCGCCATCGACGACCTGCTCTACCTCAGCATCGCGGTGAGCGACAGCACGGCGGCGGACGCGCTCTTCGCCCTCACCCCGCCCACCGAGGTCTCGGCGATGCTGCACGGGCTGGGGCTCCACGGCATCGCGATCCGCCACACCGTCCAGGAGCTCATCGAGACTCCGGCGGAACGTCTCGATCCCGGCGAGGTCCACCTCGCCCACTTCCTCGCCATCGAGGCGGGAACGGCCGGGCGGGGGCACCGGGTCCCGCAACTGGACGTGACCCGCGCGAACTCGGGATCCGCACGGGCCTTCGTCGAACTCCTGCAGGCACTGTGGACCCCGTCTTCGATCAACCCTGGCGTGGCCGAGCGGGTACGGGGCCTGATGGCCGACAACCTCCTGCGCCAGAGGCTGACCCCCGATTTCAGCTCCGACGCCTCCAGATGGTCCTCCAAGACCGGAACGCTGCTCAACCTCCGGCACGAGGTCGGCGTCGTCGAGCACACCGACGGCCAGGCCTTCGCCGTCGCCGTACTCACCGAATCCCGCGTACCGGCCATCAGCCAGCCAGGAGCCGAGGCACTCATGGCACAGGTCGCACGAACCCTCCGCGACCGGCTACGACATGACAGGCTGTAGTACGACCTTGCCGACGGGAGCCGCCCAGGTGTCGCATGCCAGGTCAGCTCGAGGGTTGGCTCGCGCGCATAATTAGAGATCTTCGCAAATAAACCGGCAGGGCTTGTGTCGACTTTAATGAATCATTCCTTCGGTACAGCCGATCGCCGCATCCGGGTTGCGGTCGGTCAGCTGAGCAGTGCCGAGAGCCTCGTGTCCGGGGCCAGCACAGCACGGGTGAGCAGCGCGGCCACCCGGGCCAGGCGGTCCTCGGCCTCCTTCCGGTCCCAGAGTTCGACGGCGTACTCCAGGTCGAGCACCACTCGCTCCCCCGCCATCCCGGCGTACATCTCCAGCTCGTAGCGGTTGGCCCTGGTGTGCACGTAGTCGAAGCCGACCTCGCAGCCGGCCAGTTCCGGCACCGCGGGGCCGTCGCCCGCCCAGTCGGAGGTCACCTGGAACAGTGGCATCCTGCGCGGGTCGGGGTGGATCTTCAGTGCCCATACCACCTCGTTGAACGGGGTGCTCTGGTGCGCGTACGCCTCCAGGACGGTCCGGCGCACCCGCCCGGCCAGCTCGGTGAAGGTGGGGTCGCCGCCGCAGTCGAGGCGGAGCGCCACCATGTTGACGAAGCAGCCGACCACGCCCTCCAGGCCGGGCAGCGGGCGGTTGTCGGCGGTGGTGCCGATCACCACGTCGTCCTGGCCGCTCCACTGGGCCAGCATCGCGGCGAAGGCGGCGGTCACCAGCATGTAGGGCGTGCTCCTGCTCCGCCTGGCCAGTGCGAGCAGCCGGCGCGAGTCCGCGGGCGGCAGCTGATGGGCGATCATCTCGGTGTCGCGGCTCTCCCGCCGCCCGTCGCGCGTCCTGGGCAGGACCAGCTCGGGAGCCTCGCGCAGCCGTTCCCGCCAGAACCGCTCCGAGGCGGCGGCCTCGGGTCCGCCGAGCCAGGCCTGCTCCCAGGCCACGTAGTCGGAGAAGCGCAGGTGCGGTGTGGCGGGCGCGGTGTCGCGGTCGGAGTACAGCCGGCCGAGCTCGCCCACCAGCAGTCCCATCGAGACGCCGTCGGTGACCAGGTGGTGCTGGATGAGCGCGAGGACGTGGTCGCCGTCGCCTAGACGGTAGAGAGTGGCCCGCATCAGGGGGGCGGCGGACAGGTCGAAGCCGCGCCCGGCGTCCCGGGCGGTACGGCGGGCCGCCTCCGCCGCCCGCCCGGCCTCGGGCAGACCGGTGAGGTCCTCGACGGGCAGCTCGACGCGCACCCCGGCGTCGAAGCGCAGCACCGGCACGTCGCCCACCAGCGCCACCCGGGCGCGCAGGTTCTCGTGCCGGGCGACGAGCACGTCGAGAGCGCCGCGCAGCGCGTCCACGTCGAGCGGGCCGCGCACCCGGTAGGTGACGGCGGCGATGAAGTCCCGGGCGTCGCCGCCCGCGAGCTGCTCGTTGATCCAGATCTGCAGCTGCGCGGTGGAAAGCGCGCAGCCGCCTGGTTCCGCGCCGTCCGGTACGGCCTGCCCGGCGGGCTCGGCGCGGTCCGTGTCGTCAGGCGTCTGCTCCGGCTCCGGTTCCCCGGCCTGTCCCGCGGTGGGGTCCGGGCGACCGGCACCGCCGGTCGGCTGCCCCATCATGGGCTGCCCTGCACGGTTGGCGCGGCTCGCGCCGGCGAGCGTGTGTTCCAGTGCGGGATACCTGGCCGCCAGGTAGTCGGCCAGGTCGGCGGGGGTGCAGTGCTCGAAGAGGGCCATCAGCGGGACGCGTACGGCGAGCACCGAGGCGATCTCGCGTACCAGCCGGGCCGCCAGCATCGAGTGGCCGCCCAGGGTGAAGAAGTCGTCGTCCGGCTCCACCTCGTCGAGGTTCATGACGCGCGCCCAGATGACGCAGAGCGCGGCCTCCAGGGCGGGCAGCCCGGCCCGCTCGCCGATCTCGGCCGCCTCGGGCAGCAGGGCGGTCCTGATGCGGCCGTCCTCGCCGCGCGGGATGTGGTCGACCGCCACGATGGCGGCGGGCACCATGTACTGCGGCAGCCGCTCGACCAGAACGGTCCGCAGATCGCCGGGCGACTGCTCCGCGACGGCGTAGGCGACCAGCTCCCGTCCCGCGCCGCCCTCGACCGCGATGACCGCGGCGTCGCGTACGGCGGGGTGGGCGCGCAGGACCTCCTCGACGTCCTCCAGTTGCACCTGGAAGGAGCCGAAGCTGACCAGCCGGTCCTCGCGTCCGCGTTCGACCACCCGCCCGTCGGGCCTGCGGGCGGCCAGGCGGCCGGTGTGCCCGTGCTCGCCGGAACGGCGGACCAGCTGGCCGACGGCCCCGGCGGGCAGCACATTGCCGTCGGGATCGAGCACGCTCACGTCGCCCTGGGTGAGGGTGGCCCACTCCTCCGGGGAGATCATCGGGATGTCCGAGAGGGGCTGGGCGGGGTCGGCGGCGACCGCCCGCAACACCCGCTCGTAGTGGCGCATCAGGCGGGCGATCGTGGCCTCGTCGAAGAGGGCGTCGTCGTACTCGACGAAGAAGTCGACCCGGTCACCCCGCCGTACCGCCTCGACCGCGACGTCGAAGCGGGACCGGCCGCGTGTCACCTCGACCTCGGCGGCGGGCACGCCGCCGATGGAGCACTCGGCCGCGCCGGCGTCCCACATGGTGAAGACGACCTGCACCAGGGGGGTGTGCCCGGCGTCGCGCTCGGGCTGCAGGAACTCCACGAGCTTCTCGAACGGCACGTACTGGTGGTCGAAGGCGTCGAAGGCGGCCTCGCTGACCGCGTCGGCCAGCTCGGTGAAGGGGAGCTCGCCCGCCGGGCGCAGCCGTACCGGCACGATGTTGGCGAAGAAGCCGAGCGCGCCGTCGAAGTCGCGTCCGGGACGACCGGGTGCGCCGGTGCCCAGCACCATGTCGCCGCGTCCGGTGTAGCGGTAGAGGGTGGCGGCGAAGGCGGCCAGCAGCACGGTGAAGAGGGTGCCGCCGACCCGCTCGGCGACCTCGCCGAGCGGGCCGGTCAGGTCACCGGCGAGCGGGAAGCGCTCGCGCCTGCCCGCGCTGTCCCGCCGGCGCGGCCGGGGCCGGTCGGCGGGCAGCTCCAGCACCGTGGGCGCGCCGTCGAGCGCCCGCCGCCAGTGGTCGACGTCGGCGGCCAGGCGGCCGCCGGCGAACTGCTCGCGCTGCCAGCGGGCGAAGTCGCCGTACTGGGCGGGCCGCTCGCCCAGCGGCCCACCCGATGACTCCCCCTGCGACCTGGCCAGGGTCTCGCCCGGCGGTCCGGCCGGCGTCTCGCCCGCCGGCTCGATCGAGGTCCCACCGTACGGCTCGCCCCGGTAGGCCACGTCCAGCTCGTCGAGCAGCAGGTTCATCGAGAAGCCGTCGCTGATGATGTGGTGCACCCCGAGCACGAGCGCCTGCCGCTCCGAGCCGAGCGTGACGAGCGAGGCGCGCAGCAGCGGCCCCGAGGCCAGATCGTAGGGGGCCTCGGCGACCTCGCGGGCGTACTCCATGAGCGCCTGCTCGCCGCCGACGGACGCCTCGCGCAGTACGGGGCCCCGCGCCCAGATCGCCTGCACCGGTTCGGTTCCCTGGTAGACGAAGGTGGTGCGCAGCACGTCGTGCCGGGCCACCACCCGCTCCAATGCCCGGCCGAGCCTGGCCGCGTCCAGCGTGCCGTCCAGGACGAGTACCTTCAGTTCGTTGTACGAGCCGTTGCCGGGATCGTCCTGCTCGACGAACCAGAGCTGCTCCTGCAGGTAGGAGAGCGGGGCGGTGCGGACGGGCAGTCCGGTCACGACGCTGTCTCCGTCCTCCTGGCGATCACCCACAGGAAGCGCGACTCCCCGAGCGGTGTCCGCTGTGCCACGACCTCCTCGCGCTCGGGTACCAGGCCCGCCGCGCGCAGCAGTTGAAGGTTCTCCTGGGTGGGGAAGCCGGAGAAGAACATGGTCGAGCCGAACCACTCCTCGATCGCGCCGGGGATGTCCTCGGTCATCAGGGTGGCGAGCAGCAGACCGCCCGGCTTCAGCCAGCGGGCGATGTCGCCCAGCAGGCCGGGCAGTTCCTCGCGCGGCAGGTGGGTGAGGGTGTAGATGGACACGACGGCGTCGAAGGAGGCGTCGGGGAACCGCGCCTGGGCCATGTCGGCCTGCACGAGCGTCGCGCCGGGCAGTGTCCTCTCGGCGAGCTTGAGTTGCTCGGCGGAGATGTCGACGGCGGTGAGGGCGTGCGCCTCGGCCAGGCGGCGCGAGGACTCGTGCCCGCCGCCGACGCCCAGCTCCAGCACCGAGCCGCCGGCGGGCAGCATCGCGAGCAGGTGGCCGGTCCACTCCATACGGGGGCCGTCGGAGAACTCCGACTGGAAGGCGGCGTAGCGGTCGGCGATGTCGTCCCAGCCCTCGCGGACGATGTCCTTGAGATCGGAGCGGACCTCTGAGTCGACGGCGTCGGCGACTCCGGCGATGGTGGGCCGGTCGAAGAAGTCGGCGACCGGCACCTCGATGCCGAAGATCGTGCGGACCCGGCCGAGGAGCTGGATGACCTGGATGCTGGTGCCGCCCAGCTCGAAGAAGTGGTCGTGCGGGCCGAGGGAGTCGACGCCGAGCAGCGGTTTCACGATCTCCTCGGCCACCCTGCGCCTGGTCGGCGTCCACTCGGCGCCATCGTCAGCACCGGCGCCGGTGCGTTCCTGTCGGGCCGCGGCCAGGGCGTCGCGGTCGACCTTGCCTGCCGGGGTGAGCGGGATCTCCGGGACGTGGACGAACTCGTTGGGGACCAGCGGGGCCGTCAGCCACCGGGCGGCGGTCTCGCGCAGCTCGGTCACGCCGGGCGGCTCCCCCGTCGTGGAGACGACGTAGGCGATCAGGCGGGCGTCGCCGTCGCCCCGCGCCTCCGCCTCGACCACGGCGTGCGCGACCGCCGGGTGCCTGCGGAGGGTCTGCTCGATCTCCTCCGGCTCGACGCGGACACCGCGTACCTTGACCTGGCGGTCGGCTCGCCCGGCGAAGACCAACTCGCCGTCGGCGGTCCAGCGCACCAGGTCGCCGGTGCGGTAGAGCCGCTCGCCCGGCGTGGTGGCGAACGGGTCGGGGACGAAGGAGAGCGCGCTCGTGCCGGGGCGGCCCAGGTAGCCGCGGCCGAGGCCGGGACCGCCGACGTACAGCTCGCCGACCGTGCCGATCGGGACCGGGCACATCGACGCGTCCAGGGCGTAGGCCCGGTGGTTGGGCATGGCGCGCCCGATGGGCGGTGAGGTGTCCCAGCTTCCCCGGCACTCCTGGGTGATCACGCCGACCGTGGTCTCGGTGGGCCCGTAGCTGTTGACGAACCTGCGTCCGGCCGCCCAGCGGGTGGTGAACTCACCCGAGTAGCTCTCGCCGCCGACCGCGAGCACCCGCAGGTCGGGGAAGTCGCCGGGCTCCAGCAGTCTCAGCATGCCGGGGGTGCCCATGTAGACGGAGATGCGCCGCTCGCGCAGCAGGTCGCGGAAGCGCTCGGCGGAGGTACGTGTCTCGGCGGCGGCGACGTGCAGGGTGGCCCCCGACAGCAGCGCCCCGAAGGCGTCGAAGGTGGAGACGTCGAAGGCGATCGAGGAGAACTGCACGAGGCGGTCCTGCGGGGAGAGCCCGTACAGGTGCTGGGCGCCCCGGACGAACGCGGTGACCGCGCGGTGCTCGATGAGGACGCCCTTGGGCGTCCCGGTGCTGCCGGAGGTGTACATGACGTAGGCGAGGTTGGCCGGGTGCAGCGGCACCCCGGGATCGCCCTCCTCCCTTCCCGGGTGGTCGTCGACGTTCACCACGAACCACGGGCCCGGCGGCACCTCGGCCTCGGTGGTGGAGTCGGCCAGCACCACGGCGGTGCCGGCGTCGCGCAGGATCGCCTCGACCCGTTCGGGCGGGTTGCCCTCGTCGATCGGGACGTAGGCGCCCCCGGCGGCCAGCGTGCCGAACATGGACACCACCAGGCCGGCCGAACGGCGCTGGTAGATGGCGCAGCGGTCCTCAGTGCGCAGGCCGAGGCCGAGCAGGTGCCCGGCCAGTCGGTTGGCGGCGCGGCGCACCTCGTCGTAGCCGAGGGTCGTGCCCTCCTCGTCCGTCAGCGCCGTGGCACCGGGCGACCTGGCGACCTGGGCGGCGAACCGTTCGATGACGGTCGCCGGCTCGTCGGCCAGCTCGGTGCGGTTCCACTCCTCGACGACCAGGCGCGCGTCGTGCTCCTGGATCGTGTCCATCGGCTCCTCCTTCGGGGACCGTTCCTTCCGGGACTGTTCGTCGGTGCGCCCGCGGGTCAGGATCGCTCGCCGTCCATCCACCGGCGCAGGCTCAGCGGGCGCATGTCCGTCCAGACCTCCTCGATGTGGGCCAGGCACTCCTCGCGGCTGCCGCTGTGGCCGACACTCCGCCAGCCCTCGGGAATGTCACGGTCGGTCCACCAGATGGAGTACTGCTCCTCGTGATTGCGCACCACCGTGTACTCGGCGTCCTCCGACATTCTGGATCTCCTTCGCTTCATTCATCATTCGATAGGGCCTGCCAGCAGAACAATGCCATGGCCCGACAGAAGCGATTTAACGCGTTTTTCGGGAAATGTTAGGGTTTTGAAGGGGAGCGTATGTGCGGAATAGTCGGCGTATCCGTTATCGAAGCAACAGCCGGGCAACCGGCCTTCGACGGGCTCGTCACCCTGCAGCACCGCGGCCAGGAGTCCTGGGGCATCGCGGTGGCCGGCCCCGGCGGCGTGCAGGTCCGGCGGGCGCTCGGTTTCGCCTCGCGCTCGGCCTGTGGTGACTCGCCCCACGATGACCCGAACCGCGGTGCCCCGGCCCGTGACGGCCTCGCGGCCTGGCGAGCCGGGAGAGTGGCGGTCGCCCACACCCGGTACTCCACCACCGGCGCCACGGTGCCGGAGAACTCCCAGCCCTTCGTGCACGAGGCACGGCGCATCGCGCTGGCGCACAACGGGGACCTCGTCAACGCCGCCGAGCTGCGCGCCCGGCTCGGCCGCGAGGGGTACGGGTTCCGCTCGACCAGCGACTCCGAGATCATCCTCGCCCTGCTCGCCGACGCGGGCGAGACACCCGGCACGGCACTCGCCTCGGCTCCCGGCCCGGAGGACCGGCAGCCCGCGGCCCCCGGCCCGATCGTGGCCGGGGTCGCGCGGGCCACGCGGGTGCTGCGGGGCGCGTACTCGGTGGTGTGCGCCGTCGGCGAGTACCTCGTGGCCTTCCGGGACCCGCACGGCCTGCGCCCCCTGGTGGCGGGGTTCACCGAGGGCAGAGCGGTCGTCGCCTCGGAGACCTGCACCCTCGACGCGCTCGGCTGCACCGAGCAGCGGGAGGTGGAACCGGGCGAGGTGCTGGTGCTGCGCGACGGCCGCCCGATCGGGGCGCACCGCGTGGCGGAGCCCGCCCCGCGCAGCTTCTGCGTCTTCGAGCACCTCTATCTGACCAGGCAGGACTCCAGGATCGGCGGCGCCAGAACCGGCGCGACGCGGGTGGCGTTCGGCGAGCGGCTGGCGCTGGAGTCCCCGGTGGACGCCGACCTGGTCGTGGCCGTCCCGGCCTCCGGCGTGCCGGCGGCCCGCGGGTACGCGCGGGCCGCGGGACTGCCGCTGGCCGGGGCGCTGGTCCGTGACGAGCGGGTGGGCAGGACGTTCATCGAGCCCGACCTGCGACGGCGTGAGCGCAAGCTGCGGCGCAAGTTCTCCGTCGGCTCACCGGTGGACGGGGCCAGGGTCGTGGTGGTCGACGACTCGATGGTGCGCGGGTCCACCATGCGGCGCATCGTCGCGCTGCTGCGCGAGTCGGGGGCGAGCGAGGTGCACGTGCGGATCGCCGCGCCGCCGCTGATCTCGCCCTGCCACTACGGGGTGGACATCGTCGACACCGGTGAGCTGGTGGCGACCGGGCGCGAGGTCGAGGAGGTGTGCCGGATCATCGGCGCGACGAGCCTGGCGCATCTGTCGGTGGCGGGCATGCGGCACACGCTCGGGAGCGCGGCGGGCGAGGGCCTCTGCGAGGGGTGCATCACCGGCGACTACCCCACCCGGGTGAGCTCGGCGCGCGACAAGTCGAGGCTCGTACCCGCGCGGACCCCGCGGCGCACGGCGGCCGCCCACCTCCGTTGACGGTGCTCAGGGCCGCGCCTAGCCTCCGCCAGATGAGACCTCACACGCGATCGAACGGCTACGACGACGGTGGTTGCGACGCCCGCTACACCCGGACCACCTGCCTGTGGGGGCGCAGGCCGGACGGGATCTCCGACACCCTGGCGGACGCGCTCTCGCTGCCCCCGGCACCCGAGGAGATCGCTCCGCCCTCCGCTCCACCTGGCGCGGGCGCGCCCACGGTGCTCGACGTGGGGTGTGGCGAGGGGCGCAACGCGGTGCGACTCGCCCAGCGGGGCGCGCGGGTGCTGGCGATGGACGTGTCGGCCGCCGCGCTGGAGAACGGCGCGCGGGCCTGGGGCAGTACCGGCGGTGGGGCCGGCGGGATCGAGTGGCGCCGGGGCGACGCGCGCACCACCCGGCTCGCGCCCGGCTCGTTCGACGGGGTGCTGGCGTGCAGCGTCCTGCACTGGCTGCGGGACGAGAGGCAGGTGGCCGACGTCATCGCCAGGCTCCAGGCCGCGACCTCCCCGGGAGGGGTCAACGCCCTGCTGATGTTCAACGGCGGCCACGCCTACCGGCCTCCCGCCGGCGAGATGCGCCTGCCGGTCCTGCTGCCCCACGACTGGTACCTCGCCAGGTACGACGGATGGACCGTGCTGAGCGCCACCGACACCGACTCCACCCACACCCACACCGGCCACGAGGAGCCGCACACCCACGCGGTGACCAGGCTGGTGGCGCGCCGGGAGGTGGACGCGTGAGCTCGCTGGAAGGTGCACTCGCGGGCCCGCCGCACCCGCTCGAATGGCCGGTCTACGACGACGGCGCGGCGGCCAGGGTCGCCGAGCTGGTGACGCGGGGGCGCACGTTCGACTACGACTACGGGCCCGAACTGGCCGAGCTGGAACGGTCGTTCGCCGAGCGGCACGGCCGCGCCCACGCCCTGGCGCTCACCTCGGGTACCACGGGACTGCTGGCCGCCTACTTCGCGCTGGGCATCGGCCCCGGTGACGAGGTGATCGTCCCGGACCTCACGTTCTTCAGCACCGCCTCGCCGCTGTTCCTGCTGGGCGCGGTGCCGGTGCTCTGCGACGCGGGCGACGCCACCGGGAACGTGGTCCCCTCGGCCGTGGAGGCACTGGTCACACCGCGTACCGTCGCGATCGTCGTCACCCATCTGTGGGGCCACAGCTGCGACATGGACGCCCTGCGTGCGCTGGCCTCCCGGCGCGGGCTCGCCCTGGTCGAGGACTGCTCGCACGCCCACGGCTCCACCTTCCGTTCCCGGCCGGTGGGCTCTCTGGGCGATATCGCGATCTTCAGTGTGGGCGGCAGGAAGCTGGTCTCCGGGGGCATGGGCGGCATGCTGCTGACCGACTCCGAGGACGTCTTCGCCCGCGCCTGCCTGCTGACCAACTTCCGGCACCGCACCGACCTGACCATCGACGCCGTCCGCTACCGGCCGTTCCTGCTGACCGGTCTCGGCGGCAACTTCCGCATCTCCACGCCCGGCGCGGTACTGGCCCAGAGCCACCTCGACCGGCTGGACGAACTGGTGGAGCGCCGGGTGGCCAACGTGTCGGCCCTGTCTTCGGGGCTCGGCGAGCTGCCGGGGGTGCGCCCCTCCCCCATCGCCGAGGGCGTCACGATGGGCGCGTGGTACGACGGGGTCGTCGAGGTGACGCCGGAGTGCCCGTTCAGCAGGGACGGCCTGGTGGCGGCCGGCCAGGAGCGCGGTCTGAAGGTGCGCGCCCCGGCCACCCGGCCGCTGCACGTCTTCCCCCTCTTCCAGGGCACCGCACCTGACTGGTCACCCCAGGTCGCCGCCGCGGTGCGGGCTGCGGCCACGGTGAACGACCGCCCGTTTCCGCGTTCCGCGGAATTGTTCGCCCGCTGGATGAAATTGCCGGTGAATTTCCTCTGGGAACAGAACTCGCCGCTGGTCGGCGCGTATCTGGAGGCGTTCGACGAGGCATTCTCGATGGCCCGTACCGCGTAACGTCGCCCCTGTTTCCAGCGTCGATTCCGGAGTAATCCAAATGAGCCGACAGACGTTTCCCGTTATCCATGCCGTCGCCCCCGCCAGCCTGGAGAGCTGGTTCGGCCATTTCGTCGACCTCGCCCCCGGGGACCGGGCCGTCTTCACCGGGGAGGAGGCCGGCGTGGACGTGGCCCCGCTGCTGGAGGCGATCGGCCGGACCCCGCGGGCGACGGTGATCTTCCATTCCAGCCACGCGACGCTCGGCCGCGACCAGTTGCTCGCGTTCCGGCTCCGCGAGCTCGGCCACCGGACCGAGTGCCAGTCGCGGCTCTGCGCCTCGCTGGGCAGCGACAAGATCCTGATGAAGGAGTTCTTCGACCGCTACCGCCTGGTCTCCCCACCGTGGGCGCGGGCCGGTGAGCCGCTGCCCGAGGCCGGCCCCGACACCCCCGTGGTGATCAAGGACCGGCACGGGACGCAGAGTGCCGGCACCCGGCTGGCCCGCGCGGGCGAGTGCCGTCTGGCCCCCAACGAGCTGGGCGAGCTGTACGTCGACGGGGTCGAGTACTCGGTGCTGATCTACCGCGACGAGCACGGCACGGCGACCTTCCCGCCGGTGTGGAAGGGTCCGACCACCCAGGACCTGGTGCCGCCGTGGCAGCGGCTGCGGCTCTGCCCGGACCCGGCGCTCGGCGGCACCTGGGACCGCAAGCTGCGAGCCGTGGGCAAGCGGCTGGCCGATCTGGCCGAGGCGCACGGCTACCTGGAGGCGGAGTTCCTGCTGACCCCGGCCGGCGAGGTGCACCTGCTGGAGATCAACCCCCGGGTGTCGGGCACCATGCGGCTGGCCGCGATGGCCACCCGGTTGCCGATCTTCTCCCTGCACGCCAGGCCCGAGCTCCGCGACCATCTCTGCGCCGCCCGCTTCAGCGGCGAGGTCCCCTACAACGGCGCCCCGATCACCGACGCCGACGGCGAGGTGTTCGCCACCTCCCGGCTCACCGTCGCCGGGGAGAGTCCCGGCGAGGTCCGCGCCAAGCTGCGCGAGCTGGGCGCGGAGCCCCGGGTGCTGCCCCGCGCCTCCTGAGGCCGCTCAGGCAGACCGGCGTACCCGGGCCTCCGCCGTCCCCCGTACCTCCCGACCGCGCCGTGCGTCCTGGCGGTCCGGCAACTCCAGCAGGGGCGCGGTCGCGGCGGTGGAGACCAGCACGACGATCACCCGGGGCCGGCCGAGCCGCCTCAGGACGGCTCCGCCGAGATGGGCCAGCGCGACGACCACGGTGATGGAGAACAGCAGCAGGGGGGTGGCCAGCACCTGCTGCTGCCGGCCCACCCCCACCGAGGGCGTCGGGACGGGGCCGGTGGCCGTCCCCGCGTCGACCCCCAGCATCAGCGGCGGGCAGCACGACGGCGAGACCGTACGCGATCGCGTAACGACGTACCGTGCGTGTATTCGCGGACCGAAACCCCGGATAGGTCATGGACTAATTCCGTTTCCGATAAGTCGCATTTTGCCTGGGCGCGCATATCACAGAACAAAAATAATCGCCAAGGATAACGGAATTTTCGCTGGTCATCGGCCTGATTCCAGCTTTCCGCCGCACCCCGGAAAGGGCATCCGGAAATTACTCATGATCGAAAGTGCGCTACCGAAAACCGTGGGTAAGGTACCGACCTGACTCACTCCACATGCACAGAAATCCGGAGGAAAAGTCGCATGCAGGTGCTCTCCCCCAACCGAGAGGCGAACCGCCAGGCGCCGCCCCCACGTGATGACAGACCATCCGTCCCCGGCCCGCGCGCCACCCCTTCCCAGGGTTCCAAACTCGCCCTGGACGCGTCCGCCAAGCCGAGGCGGACCGGGCTCCAGCTCCCGGTGAGCCTTCCCTTCGACACCTGGCGCCGGATCGGCCACCAGATCTCCCTCATCGCCGACTCCTCCGCCTGGTGGCTCGGCGACTGGCTGGTCTACGGCGAGAACGAGTACACCGACCGCTACAAGAGAGCGGTCGAGGAGAGCTCCCTCGACATCCAGACCCTGCGCAACTACGCCTGGGTCGCCCGGCGCTTCCCGGTATCCCGCCGGCGAGACAGGCTCAGCCTCCAGCACCACGCGGAGGTGGCCGCGCTCCCCGAGCACGAGCAGACGCTCTGGCTGGACCGCGCGGAACGCTTCAACTGGTCCCGCAACCGCCTGCGCAGCCAGATCAAGGCGCACCGCACCGCCGCCCTCTCCGGCCGGGCCCCGGAGACCGCCAGGCAGAAGGCCGTGATCCAGATAGACGTACCCGCCGACCAGGAGCAGTCGTGGCGTGACGCGGCCCGCCGGATGAACCGCAGCGTGGAGGAGTGGGCCAGGCTCATCCTCAACCAGGTCGCCACCGGCGAGATCCCCGTCCGCGGCATCCACGACGCCAAGGCCGGGTGAACGGAGGGACAGGTGGACGTCGTCCACACCCTGTTCGAGAAGAGGGCGTTCGAGACGCCGGACAGCACGGCCCTGGTCTCCGGGGCCGTGTCGCTTACCTACCGGGAACTCGACGCCCGTGCCAATGGCCTGGCCCGGTCGCTCCTGCGCCGCGGCGTCGGCCCGGAGACACCGGTCCCGCTACGGCTGGACCGCTCCCCCGAGCTGCTCGTCGCGCTGCTGGCCGTCTGCAAGGCGGGCGGCACGGCGGTGCTGCTCGACCCCGGCTGGCCCGAGGACCGTCTCGCCCCGGTGCTCGACGGCTGTCCCGTGGTGATCGACTGCCCCCCGGACGCCGAACCCTCCACCGAAGGGCCCGGCGTCCCCGCGCATCCCGACCAACTCGCGTACGCGGTGCACACCTCCGGGTCGACCGGGCGGCCCAAGCTCGTCGGGGTGACCCACCGGGCGATCGCCCACCGGGTCGCCACCCACACCGAGGCCTACCGCATCACCCCCGCCGACCGCTCCAGCTGGCTGGCTCCCCCGGCCTCGTCGGTCTCGGTGGTGGAGCTGTGGCCCTATCTCTGCTCGGGTGCGAGCGTGCACGTCGCCGACGCGGCGACCGCGGGCTCGCCGTCCGAGCTGCGCGACTGGATGGTCGCTTCGGGAATCACCCGCGCGTACGTGAACATGCCGCTCGCCGAGCCGCTGTACGGCCTGCCGTGGCCGGCGGAGACGTCGCTGCGGCTCATGACGGTCGGCAGCGACGCGGTGCGCGTGTGGCCCGCACCCGACCTGCCCTTCGAGGTCGCGGTGGAGTACGGCTCCGCCGAGGCCAACGGCGTGACCAGCTGCCTGGTACCGCTGGAGGACCGCTGTACCTCGGTCACCGCCGACGAGGCCGCCAGGCGGACCCGTCCCCCCATCGGACGCGCCTGGCCCGAGGTCGGCGCCGGTGTGCTGACCTCGGACCTGAGGCCGGTCGCGGCGGGCGAGGTCGGCGAGCTGTTC
>NZ_JBEXUE010000124.1:0-23310 GCF_040614275.1 Streptosporangium sp. NPDC006013 | reverse complement strand
GCGGCGGATGGCGGCGAGGGCCCCGGGGGTGGGCAGGGTCACCTCCATGACGTCCACCCCACCGCCCAGCAGGGCGGTCGCGATGGCGTCGTCGGGTTCACCCTCACGCAGGCGGATGATGGCTACGACACCGGAAACGACTGGTCCCGGGTTCGTGTGTTCGGCACCCATGAATCCCATACTTTCGATATAATGAAACTATTATCGGAATGCCAGAATATCGAACCCCGTTCCGAAGGGCAGCCACCGACGCCGGTGCCGTGAAGCACGGGAACGACGAACCGAAAGGTAGGACCGATCGATGTCTGATGGTGGCAGCGGGGCGGAGCGCCCGGCGTCTCCAGGTGTGGACCGCACGCTGACCGTTCTTGAGCAGCTGGTGACGGCCGACGAGGACCTCACGCTGACGGCGCTGGCCAAGGTGACCCGTATCCCGCTGGCGACCTGCGCGAGCATCGTCTACACCCTGGAGCACCGTGGGTACGCCACCCGCCGGGTGGTCGGGCGCAGCCACTTCTGGCGTCCCACACTGCGGCTCTACAGTCTGGCCAGCCAGTTGGTGCGCAAGGTCGACCTGTCGCAGATCGCGACCGCCGAGATGCGCGCGCTCGCCGAGGAGCTGGGGATGCCCGTCCACATCGGGGTCCTGGACGGCGCGTCGGTGGTCTACGTGGCCAAGGCCGCGACCCCGGGTTTCATCCAGTTCGACACCTATCCGGGCAAGGTCGCGCCCTTCGACCTGACCGCGCTGGGCCGGGCCATCGCGGCCCACCTGCCCGCCGACGAACTCGCCGTCCTGCTGCCGCGGCTGGCGGCCGGGCAGGGACCGCGGGCCCGGGAGTCCAGCTCGAAGGCGTTCATGGAACTGCTGGAGAGGGTGCGCGCCGACGGCTACGCCATCGAGGAGGAAGAGGAGCAGGCCGAGATCTCCTGCCTGGCCGCGCCGTTCTTCGACGCCGAGGGCCGGATCACCGGGGCGGTCGGGGTGACCGGTTTCGCCCGTGACTTCGTCGGCGACCGGCGTGACGCCGCCGCGGCGGGTGTCGTCCACCTCGGCATCGTGATCTCCCGGCGGCTCGGATGTCGGAACGGGTCATTGCCATCCGAGCTCGTCGGCTCCTAAGATTCGATGTATCGGAAATAAATACGATATATCGAAGGATGTTTGATGTGTCGATAGCTCTGCGATGGTCCGAAACGGATCGTGACCGGCTAAGGCGGCACCTGCCCGGAGCCGTCGTCATCATCCCGGTCGGTGCGACCGAGCAACACGGGCCGCACCTGCCGACCTCGACGGATGCCCTCATCACCGCCGCGATCGCCGACGGCGCGGCGACGGCGGCGGCCGGCCGTAGCGACAGGCCGCTGATCGTCGCTCCCGCGATCGACTGGGGTGCCTCGGATCACCACCTGCCCTACGGCGGGACGCTCTCCCTGTCACCGGAGACGCTGCTGGCCGTGATCTGTGACCTGTTGCGCTCGATCGCGGCGCAGGGCGGGCGGCGGGTGGTCCTGCTCAACGGGCACGGCGGCAACGTCGGGGTCTGCCACGCCGCGGCCGCCGCGGGCTCGACCCGGTTCGACCTGTCCGTCGCGCACCTGGACTACTGGCGGCTCGCCGACACCGAAGGCGAGCCGCCGGTGCCGGGACACGCCGGGGAGTTCGAGACCTCGATGGTCCTGGCCCTCCGGCCCGACCTGGTCGGCCCGCGCGCCCCCCGCCCCCAGGTGCCCGAGGTCGTGACCGTCCAGGGAGTGGACCTGCACTCCGATGCCGTGTGGCGCCGGATCGACGGCTTCACCGACCGGCCCGAACTGGCCCAGGCCGACGAGGGCAAACGGCGGCTGGAAGACCTCGTCGGCCGGGCGGCGGACCGCCTGGTCGAGCTGGCGGGCGTCCTGTGATCGACTTCCACACCCACACCCCCACCTGGCGCACCACCAGCTGGCTGGGCGGCGTCACGTTCGGCGCGGACGAGTTCGTCGCCTTCATGGACTCGGCCGGCATCGACCAGGCGGTGGTCCTCAGCCACGACGGCCTCTTCGACGCCACTCCCGAGACCAACGACGACCTCGCCGCCTTCGTCGGAGAGTACCCGCGGCGGCTCGCCGGCTTCGGGACCGTGCACCCGCGTCGCGCGGACGCCCCCGGAGAGGTCGACCGAATGCTCAACGAGCTCGGGCTGCGCGGCCTCAAGCTGCATCCGTGGCTGCAGGGCTTCAGCATGCACGAGCAGGCGCTCGACCCGATCTGTGACGTCCTCGCCCAGAGCGGCGGCATTCTGCTCAGCCATGACGGGACACCGCCCTACTCCACCGGCGGTCAGATCGCGGCCCTGGCCCGGCGGCACCCCTCCCTGCCGGTCGTCCTGGGGCACGCCGGGCTGCACGACACCTGGCGGGAGTCGCTCGCCCTCACCATCGAGACCCCCAACCTCTACATCTGCATCTGCGGCACGCCGCCCTACGCGGCGCGCGAGATCCTCTTTCGGGCGCCCTCCCACAAGGTCCTGTTCGGCACCGACGCCGGACTGTCGGACCGCAAGAGCCAGGACTACGCGGTGGCCCGGGTGGCCGAGATCGACGGGTGGGGGATCACCGACGAGCAGCGCCGGGCGATGCTGGTCGACAACCCCCGCGCACTGCTGGCGGGGCGGTGAGACCGACCGTCGTCGCGGTCCACACCGCGGCGATCAGCCTCCAGGTACATCCGGACCTGGTCGTCACCGGCGCCAGGGGAACCCACGCCCGTTCGGACTTCCTGCTGGTCCGCGTGGTGACCAGCACCGGCGTCGAAGGGTACGGCGAGGTCAGTGCGACGCCGCTGTGGAGCGGCGAGGACGGCGTCAGCGCCGCCCATTTCATCCGTGAGATCCTGGCCCCCGCCCTGGTGGGCCGGCCGCTCGCGCCGGTCGGCGGCCTGGAGCTCCTGATGGACCGGCTGCTCGCGGGCAACCCGTTCACCAAGGCGGGCGTGTCCATCGCGCTGTGGGACGCGTTCGCCCGGACTCTCGACGTCCCGCTCGCCGTGGCGCTCGGCGGCCCGTACCGCGACGAGGTCCCGATCAAGCTCTCCCTGTCCGGTGACGCCACGGCGCTGGACTCGGTCTTCCGTGCGGCGACCGGGGCCGGATTCCAGGCGTTCAAGGTCAAGGTCGGGCTCGGCGTCGCCGGTGACGTCGCCCGGGTGTCCCGGGCCCGGGAGCTCGCCGGTCCCGCGGCCTTCCTGGGGGCCGACGCCAACGGAGGATGGACGCGCAGCCAGGCGGTCCGGGCGATCCCCGCGCTGGCCGAACAGGGTGTCGCGTTCGTCGAGCAACCGGTCGCACCGGCCGATCTGGACGGCATGCGGCAGCTGCGGAACCTCGGCCTGCCGGTGATCGCCGACGAGTCCGTCTTCGGCCTGGCCAACCTGACCGCGCTGGTGCGGGCGGAGGCCGCCGACTGCGTCAGCCTGTACGTGGGCAAGAGCGGCGGGCCCGGGCGCGCCGTGGCGATGGGCCTGCTCGCCTCCTCCTTCGGGGTCGACACGCTCATCGGCTCCAACGGCGAGCTGGGGATCGGTGCCGCCGCGCAACTCCATGTCGCCTGCGCGCTGCCGGTGTTGTCGCGGGAGTTCCCCTCCGACATCATCGGCGCGCACTACTACACCGAGGACATCCTCGCCGAGCCGCTGGACAGCGACGGCCGTCGCGTCAGGCTCGGCGACTCCCCCGGACTGGGGGTCCGGCCACGAGCGGACCTGATGAGGAAATTTCGATGATCGTCGATGTTCATGCCCATACTCCCACCCACCGCGACACGGTGCCGGCCGAGGAGGTGTGCGTCTTCACCTCCTGGCGCACCGATCGTCCCGTCGTCACCACGAACAGCTGGGCCGACTTCGACAGCGCCATGTCCGCGGCGGACGTCGCGATCGTGTTCAACATCGCGGTGGCCGACCCGGCCGCCGCGACCGGCATACCGCACGCTCCGGAACGTACCAACGACGCGACCGCGGAGTTCGTGGCCAACGATCCCGCCCGCCGCATCGGGTTCATGTCCGTCGACCCCACGTCCGCCGACTGCCTGGAGGAGGCCGAGCGGTGTCGTGAGATGGGGCTCGTCGGCGTCAAGCTCGGCCCGAACTACCAGAACTTCGATCCGCTCGGGGAGCCCGCGCTGGCGTTCTACGCCTACTGCGAGCGGAACGCGCTGCCCATCCTCTTCCATCAGGGGGCGTCGCCGATCCGTGCGGCGCCGCTGCGCTACACCTACCCGCTGGTGACCGACGAGGTCGCGCTGCGCTTCCCCGAGCTGCGCATCGTCATGGCCCACATGGGCCACCCCTGGGGTAAGGAGACCGTGGCGACGATCCGCAAGCACCCCCATGTCTACGCCGACGTCTCCTCGATCTATCTGCGGCCGTGGGTCTGTTACGAGTCGCTGCTGGCCGCGGTCGAATGGGGGTGCACGCACAAGCTCCTGCTCGGTTCGGACTACCCGAT
The DNA here is from genome assembly GCF_040614275.1 of Streptosporangium sp. NPDC006013. NCBI lineage: Bacteria > Bacillati > Actinomycetota > Actinomycetes > Streptosporangiales > Streptosporangiaceae > Streptosporangium > Streptosporangium sp. NPDC006013. The sequence continues at coordinate 18,823 of NZ_JBEXUE010000124.1, read as the reverse complement.
CGCCAACACCGGCGAGGCGATGGCGGGACTGCGCGGCGTCAACAGGATCCTGGAGGGTACCGCGCTGCCGCGCGTACCGGCCGAACTCATCGAGCAGATCATCCACGCCGACGCGCTCTCCGCCCTCGGCCTGACCGTGGGAGAACCCGTTGATCGTTGACGCGCATGTACGGCTGGGGCAGGGACGTGAGGCCGGCCTGGAGGCCGATCAGCTGATCGCGACGATGGACTCACTGGGCATCGACGTGGCCCTGGTGGCACCGGACGAACGCTGTATCGCCTACGACAACCGGGCCGGCAACGAGCGGGTGGCCGCGGCCGCGGCCGCGTCGGAGGGGCGGCTGATCCCGTACGCGGTCGCCAATCCATGGCGTGGACGAGCGGCCGTGGAGGAGCTGGAACGTGCCAGGGACGCCGGTGCCCGCGCTCTCAACGTGGACAGCGTGCTTCAGGGCTTCGATCTTCTCGACGGGCTCCTGGATCCGTTGCTGGACTTCGCGGCCGAGGCGGGCTGGCCCGTCTACGTCCGCACCGGCACTCCCCCGAGCGCGCTGCCGCTGCCCCTGGCCAGCCTGGCCCGACGCCGGCCGGAGACGCCGTTCGTGATGGGTCGCAGCGGTGCCACCGATTTCTGGATCGACGCGGCGCCGGCGTTGCGCTACGCGCCGAACCTCTACGGCGACACCAGCTACGCGCCGTGGGACACCGTCCTGGTCGAGCTGGGCCGGGATCCGCAGATCGGCCCGTCGCGGCTGGTCTTCTCCACCGACGCCCCCTACGCGGTGCCGCGCGCCGAACTGCGCCGGGTGCTGGACTGGCCGATCGACGACGACGCGCGACGCGAGGTGCTCGGCGGCACCGTCATGCGCCTTCTGCCACCTTCTCTCGGCTGACCAACCGTCTCCCCCCGCAACCCCTTGTCGGATGCGGGCTGGGGCGTCTATCGTTCCTATTTAAGAAAATATTTTCGGTATTTCGTACATCAAGCTTCATTGAGACAGGAGGGCGAATGAACGTCCAGACGAGTGCCTCACCTGCGGCGACTCCTCTCGACGGCGGTGGCCTCACTGACGCCTCGACCCTGGTCCGGGGGATCTCGCCCGTTCTCGGGGTTCCGTTCACCGACACCGGAGACGTCGACTTCGAGGGATTCGGCCGGGTCGTCGACCACGTCCTCGGCACGGGCGTGACGAGCGTGATGTTTCCGGGGTTCGCCTCGGAGTACTACAAACTCACCGAGGACGAGCGTCGCGAGCTGACCGGGATCCTCCTGCGGCGGACCGCCCACCGGCGGGACCTCGCCGCGATCGTCGCGGTGCAGGACCACACCACCCGGATGGCCGTCGCCCGCGCCCGCGAGGTCGTGGCCGCCGGGGCGGACCTGATCAACCTGCTGGCACCGCACTTTCTCAGCCCTTCACGCCGCTCCCAGATCGAGCACGTGACAACGGTCCTGGACGCGGTCGCTCCGACCCCGGTGGTACTGCAGTACGCCCCGAACGAAACGGGAACCAGCCTGGACGCGGCCACCATCGCCGCCCTGGTGCGCACTCACCCGAACCTCCGGCTGATCAAGGTGGAGTCCAACCCACCCGGGCGGCTCATCGGCGAACTGGCCGCCCTCGACCCGCCGGTGACCTCGCTTGAGGGCTACGCCGGAGTGCAACTCCCAGACGCCTGGCGGCGCGGTGCGGTGGGCAGCCAGCCCGGATGCTCGTTCACCGAGATCTACGTCGAGATCTGGCGCCGGCTCACCTCGGGCGACGAGGCCGGTGGCGAGGACCTGCACCGGCGACTGCTGCCCTACATCTCGTACTGGATGCTCGACACCGAGCTCATCATCGCCGCCGAGAAGCAGATCTCGTTCCGCCGGGGCCTCATCGACAGCGCCCACTGCCGCGGGCCCGCCCACCTGCTCGACGCCGAGGAACTGCGCCGGATCGAGGTCTTTCTCCAGGAGTTCGCGGACCTGCTGCCCGATCTATCCGGACGAGGCCCGGCAAATGAGACAGAAATCTAGAAACAACGACACTAAACCAGATATCACTAGGAATGGAGGTTTCTCGGTGAAAGTAGCACGTAAGGTACTGGTCGGTTTTATCGTTGTTCCCTGCCTGGTTCTGACCGCATGCGGCACAGGCGGCGCGACCGGCGCGAACCAGGCCGCCCAGCAGGCTCCCGACGCCAAGAGCTGGCAGCAGGACATCAAGGGCGGCTCGATCGAGGTCGGCGTACTCCCGGCCGTCGGCACCCCCTCCCTGAAGTTCCTGGAGGACATCGCCGCCGGGATCGAGAAAGACCACGCCGGCGCCGACCTGAAGCCGACCTTCGCCAACACCAAGGCGCGCCCGGCCTTGGAGCAGAGGTGGCGCGCGGGCGACGGGCTGGACGTCGACTACACGATGTTCGACGGCACCAACCCGGCGCTGCTGGAGTGGGCCGACAGCGGCGCCCTGCTCGACCTCAAGCCCTACCTGGACCAGGTCGACACGACCACCGGCAAGCCCTGGCTGGACCAGTTCAGCCCGGCGGTCATGCAGTTCATGGAGCACCCGACGAGCAAGAAGATCTACGGCGTCCCCTCCGAGCTGTCCCTGCAGGTGCTGTTCTACAACGCGGGGCTCTTCAAAAAGCACAACATCACCCCGCCCGCCACCTGGGACGACCTGACCAAGGCCGCTGACGGCCTCAAGGCCGCCGGCGTGGACCCGATCGCGGTCACCGGCCTGTTCGAGCCCTATATGGGCATGTGGAGCGACAACATCTGGCTGCGCACCGTCGGCTATGACAAGGCCCACGACATCCTCACCGAGGGCAAAGGGAACATCACCGACGACCCGGGATTCCTCAAGGGACTGCAGATGCTCCAGGACCTGCGTGACAGGAAGGGCTTCCTCAAGGGGTTCGAGGGCACCGACTTCACCGCCGCCCAGGCCCAGTTCTTCCAGGGCAAGGCCGGCATGATCCTCATGGGCAGCTGGCTCGTCAGCGAGATGGCCGACGTGATCCCCAAGGACTTCGAGCTGGGCGTCCTGCAGTTCCCGACCGTGGCCGGCGGGACCGGCGACCAGGCGAGCATGCTCGCCGCCGCCCAGCTGATGTCGGTATCCGCGAAGAGCGAGAACATCCCGCTCTCACTGGAGTGGATCCGCCGGGTCACCAGCGTGGAGACCCAGACCCGCAGGGCCAACGAGATCGGCGAGGTCTCCGGGGTCAAGGGGGTGGCTAGCCCTCCCGGCCTGCCGGGCATCTCCGACGTCGTGGCCAAGGCCGACCGGCTCCAGGCGAGCTACTACGGCCTGATGGAGTCCAAGGCCAAGGACATCGTCTATCCCGAGATCGCCAAGCTGCTCTTCGGTAAGCAGGACGCCCAGCAGGCTCTCGACAACCTCGACAAGGGACTGCGCCGGGTCCACGGCAACTGAACCCCGTCAACCGAACCCGCCTCCCGGGCTCCGCTCCCGCGGCGGAGCCCGCGGCGGATGTGAACCCCGGAGGTCACATGCTCAAGGCGGCCCAGCGACGCATCATCATCCCCTTTCTGATACCCGCGCTCGCGCTACTGGGGGTCTTCTTCCTCTACCCGTTGATCAAAACGGTGGACCTGTCGCTGAACGAGTTCTCCCGCACGGGGACGATGCGATTCGTCGGGATCGACCAGTATCGCCTGCTGACAGGTGATCCCGCCTTCTTCAACTCGCTCAAGAACACGTTCCTGCTCACCCTCATCGGCAGCGGCATGCTGTTCCCGCCCGCCATGGCGATCGCCTGGGCCCTGTCACAGCGAATCCACGGCGAGCGCTTCTTCAGGTTCGTGGTGTTCGCCCCGGTGGTCCTGTCGGTCGCCGTCGTCTCACTGATGTGGAAGTTCCTCTACCACCCCACCCTCGGCCTGATCAACCCCACACTGGAGTCCATGGGACTGGGCGCCCTGGCCAAGATCTGGCTCGGCGACCCCTCCACCGCGCTGGCCGCCGTGACGTTCGTGTCCGTGTGGCACGGCATCGGCATCTGGATCGTCCTGCTGTGCGCCGGCTTCGAACGACTGCCCACCGACGTCCTGCAGGCCGCGCGCATCGACGGGGCGGGCGAGTGGCGGGTGTTCTGGAGCATCATGCTGCCGATGATGCTCGACCTCATGCGCATGCTCGCCATCTTGTGGGTGGTTCAGAGCCTGCAGACGTTCGCCTTCGTCTACATCATGACCGGAGGCGGTCCCTTCGGCTCGACCGACACCGTCGGCACCCTGATGTACCGCGTCGCCTTCGACCGGGCCGACTTCGGCTATGCCGCGGCCATCGGCGTCGTACTCGTGGTGGTCATGCTGACGGTGGCCAAGCTCCTCAACAAGGTGATGAAGCGCGATGACCTCCAGTACTGATCTGACCGAGCGCCCCACCCCGGCCGGCCCCGCGGCCACGCCCCACCCACCCGTCCCCACCCCGAGGCGCAGGGGTGGCCCATCCCGGCCCCGCGCCCCTTTCCGCCCGCACCACCTCTTCTTCTACCTGCTGCTCGGCGGGGTCGCGCTGTCCTCGATCAGTGCCTACGCCTGGGTCTTCAACGTGTCGATGAAGACCAACCGCGAGTTCATCTCCTCACCCCCCTGGCAGATCGCCGACGCCTGGCGCTGGGACAACTACGTCAACGCCTGGAACCAGGCCAACATCGGCCTGTTCTTCGGCAACAGCGTGGTCATCAGCGTCGCCTCCACCGCGATCGGCGTCGTGCTGGCCGTGTTCGCCGCCTACCCGCTGGCCCGGATCACCTTCAGGTTCAGCGGCGTGGTGCTCAGCACGTTCCTGCTCGGGCTGATGATCCCGTGGATGGTCACCTTCGCGCCGCTCTACCTGATCATGCAGGATCTCGGCCTCCTCGACAGCCGGCTCGGGCTCGTTCTCGTCTACGCCACTTACAACCTGCCGTTCAACGTCTTCGTCCTGGTCGGTTTCATGAAGACCCTGCCGTACGACCTGGAGGAGGCGGCGGCGATGGACGGGGCCGGCCCGGCCCGCACGTTCATCTCGGTGATCCTCCCCCTCATGGGGCCCGGACTGGCGTCGGTCGCCATCATCAGCTTCCTGCAGAACTGGAACGAGTTCTTCTACGCCTTGCTGCTGATCCACTCGCCGGAGAAGATGCCCCTGCCGCTCGGGCTGTTCCAGCTGGGCCAGGCCGCCGACTACGGCACCAACTGGGCCACGCTGTTCGCCGGGATGATGATCACGGTCACCCCCGTACTGTTGGGATTCGCCGTACTGCAGAAGCAGATCACCAAGGGGCTGACGGCCGGCGCGCTCAAGGGCTGAGCCACAGCGGAGAAAGGGAGATCCATGTCATCTGGTCCTCGGGACGCGACTTCACCGCGCCGCGTGCTGATCACCGGCGCCGGCGGGGGGATCGGGGCGGCGATCGCGCGGGTCCTGCACACCGGCGGCGCCACGGTGATCGTCACCGACGTCGACCTGGACGCGGCGCGCGCGATCGCGGACACCATCGAGGGCGCCGAGCCGGTCCACCTCGACGTGCGCTCGGAGAAGTCCGTCCGCTCGGCGATCGGCTCGATCACCTCGCGCCACGGCCCGGTGGACGTCCTGGTCAACAACGCCGCCGTCTGCAGCAACCTCGGGTTCGAGTCCGTGCCCGAACCGGTCTGGTCGGTCGACGTGGACGTCGTCCTCGGCGGAGCGATCCGCCTGTGCCAGGCGGTCCTGCCCGGCATGCGCGAGGCCCGGCGGGGAGCCGTGGTCAACGTGGCCTCGGTCAACGGCCATCGCTACTTCGGCAACGACACCTACAGCGCGGCCAAGGCCGGGCTGCTCAACCTCACCCGCGGCCTGGCCGCCCAGTACGGACCGTACGGCGTGCGCGTCAACTCGGTGTCGCCGGGCACGATCGCCACCCCGATCTGGGAGGAGCGGCTCGCGACCGATCCGCACGCCCTGGACAAGGCTGCCTCGTGGTATCCGATGGGACGGGTCGGCACCGTGGACGACGTCGCCGAGGCCGTCGCGTTCCTGGCGGGCGACCGCGCATCGTGGATCAACGGAATCGACCTGCCCGTGGACGGCGGCCTCCTGGCCGGAAGCCGGGCCATGGCCGTGGACATCGGCGCGGCCGTCGTCGACGCCGGATAACACGAGAACGCCTCGTTCGCGAGGAGGCCGGCGTGCTAAGCACCGGCGCCGGCCGGGTCCGTGGTGACATTGGAGCAATTCTGCCGGTCTCCCCCTACGGTGAACATGAGAAAGTTCGGAACCCGCCGCTACCGCTGTTGTTCTGGCCGTGCGTCTGAACAAACACCATCCGTGGATTCTCAATGAAGATTGTCATGACGACGGACCTTACCGACACCACTGGCGCACCATTCCCGGCGGCGGTCCGCGAGTCACCGCTCACAGAGAAGTGATCGTGACGCCGGGAGGGGGCAAGACATGTCGGCCGCCTCCTCGTGCCCGACGTCGAGGAGGCGGGCACACCGAGAGCCTTCTGTGACCATGAGTCATTGATTCAATACACTGTGCAACCAGTGATTGTGATCATGGCCCAACCGACACAGGAGGATGCTCCATGCGACGCGTATTCACCAAGATCGGCAGTTGCGCGGCGGTCGCGATGCTCGCCCTCGCCGGGATCCAGCCCGCCCAGGCCGAGCAGTTCGACGGTGCGGCGCGGCGCGACGCCGCAGACCCACCGGCCTACTTCGAGATGACCGACATCAGCAGGAGGTCGTTCATCGTCAAGATCGACAAAGAGGCGGACATCAAGCACGCCAGGGACCTGGTGAGCGGCACGGACAGGGAGAGGCCCCACCTGCTGGGCCGGATCATCAAGCGTCCCGCTCCGTTCAACCCCGGCTGGAGCTACCACTTCGACCCGGCCACGCTGGGCTTCTTCGACGCGGCCATCGAGGTGTGCGACGCCACGATGACATACGTCGAGGACCACCTCGACGAGGCGGGCGGCGCGTTCCTGCCCGGAAATCTCTGGTGCCCCTGGAGCTCGAAGCTGGTGAAGGAGGTCCCCGCGCCGTAACGGCGTCCGTACCGCCGGGTGGTCACCGCCCGGGGAGAGGCGCGCGGACCACGTCCACGGGACGGACAGTGGCCCGCCTCCTCGCCCGGCCGCTCACGAACGGTAGGCGTTACGTCCGCCGTTGCGGTGACCGCGAGTCCCGGCCGGATCCGTAGTCGCTCCAGCCAAGTTCAGGGCCAGAGCCCGGGAACCACCGCCCAGTACTCCAGCCATAGATCGTGACGGTCTGGATGAGTACCGTCGCCGTATGCCTGAACTGATCGCGCCCACCACACGCTTGCACTCCGCCTGGCTTGAGGCGCATCACGAGTGGGGCCCCGGCCTCCACGAGGACGGATTCGGGCTGGGGCCGTCCGACGAGGTCGACTCACCGGACGGATTCGCGGCCTGGGTGGCGCGACTGGCTGAGGAGTCGGATCCAGCGAAGCCGGTGGAGACCGGCCGAACGAGTTGCATGTATCGGTGGATCGTCGAGGGTGACCGGGTGCACGGCGGGATCGCGCTGCGGCACGGGCTCAACGACTACGTGCTGCAGTTTGGCCACATCGGGTACGGTGTCCGACCGTCTTCACGTCAGCGTGGGCTGGCCACCTGGGCACTGGGCCGGATGCTCGACGAGGCGCGGGCGCTCGGTCTGGACCGGGTGCTGATCGTCTGCGAAGTCGACAACCTCGCCTCGGTGAAGACGATCGAACACAACGGCGGCGTCCTCGAAAGCGTACGGGACACCGAGTACGGTCCCGCACGGCGCTACTGGATCAAGATCTAGTTTGTGATCTTACTGGCGGGGCCGGCACGAACTCAACGGCTGGAGTACTAGCCACAACTCCGCGTAATTAGGGGCGGGCGTTCAGTGTCAAGGGGTGCGGGTGGTCAGGATGTCGATGTTGATTGTGGCTTTGTAGCTGGTTCTGTCGACCCGATCAAGAAGAAGGCAGGCCAGCCCAAACTCGACCATGACCAGCACACCTACAACAAGCTGCTCCGCGGCCTGCGAGGAGTCGACGAACGGGCGAACGCCCTGCTCACCGTCACATTCAAGGCCCTACGCCGGGTGAGCCTCGATCCCTGGCGTATCGGAAAGATCACCCAGGCCGCGCCGGACACCCCCGTCCAGCAGCACCGGGACGGCTCCGCCGACGGCGGCTCGGCAAGCGTCGAGTAGATCTCTTCGCGCTTTGTGTCAAGTACAACCCTCGAGTGGCTACAGTTCCCCTGTGCGTTTTATACCTTTTGTCATGATTCCTGTCACGCTGATCGCGACCGCCATGTCCCCCGCGTGGGCCATCACGAACGGCTCGCCCGACTTGACAGCCCACCCGCAGGTGGGAGCCGTCATCGGCGACAAGCCGAACGGCGATGGCACGTGGTCCTACTGCACCGGCACGCTCATCTCGCCGACGGTCTTCCTCACCGCCGCCCACTGCGCGGAACCGGGGCAGAAGACCGCCCGGGTCTCGTTCTCCAGCCACTACCGGCCCGGGGACAAGGTCTACACCGGCCGCTACGTCCTCGACTCGCGATACAAAGACGAGTCCGCCCTTCATGACCTGGCCGTCGTCGTCTTCGACACGGCCGTCCCGGACATCAAGCCCGCCAGGCTGCCCACCGAGGGTCTGCTCAACCGCCTCGAAGCCGGCAGCGACCTGAAGGCGACGCGATTCACCCCGGTCGGGTACGGCGCCCTGGCCTCGACCAAGGGGAAGCACGGGATGCGGCTGACCTACACCGACACCCGCAACCAGACATCCATCTCCTTTGAGAACCTCACCCGCAGATGGCTCGAACTGTCACCGAACCCCTCCAAAGGCGACGGCGGAACCTGCTACGGCGACTCGGGCGGCCCGAACTTCCTGGGAGGGTCCACCTCGGACCTGCTCGTGGCCACGACGATCAGCGGAGACGGCGAGGCATGCAGGGCGGCGACCAACTACAACTACCGCCTGGACACCCCTTCGGCCCGGGCTTTCCTCGGAAAGTTCGTCACGCTTCCCTGAACGGGTGAGGCGGACCGGGCCCGACCGGTAAACGGCTCTGGCGTGAAATCGGTGGTGACGGTGAGTCACATGATGCAGGATGACGGCGGTGTGACTCCGACCTTGTCAGCTTCTCGCCGTACCCGGCAGGTACGGTTCAGGCCGCGTCGTCGGCGGCGTGACGCGCTGCCCGGCGACCGATATTGATCGCCGTGAAGTAATCCACCGGGCCGACGAGCCCGCACGAAACACACCGAAACTCATCCCGGGTAGGACGATTCCGCCTGTCGATGTGACCGCACCCAGGGCAGGTGCGGGAGGTGTTACGCGGATCCACCAACCGCACCGCTACCCCGGCCAGGGCGGCCTTGTACGTCACGAACGTCCGTAGCTGGTGGAAACCCCAGAAGTGCAGGTCGGCACGCTGAGCCTTGCGAACCGTGACCGGCTCCCGAATGCCCGAGAGGTCTTCCAGGGCGAACGCGACCTCGGCGGCCCTGGTCGCGGCGGCGTTGCAGGCGTGCCCCGTCGCGTTCGAGCGCCGGGGAGTTCCCGGTCGGCGCACTAACCACGCAGCCGCTCCATCGCCGGGTCGTAGAGCGGCTCCTCGGCGACGACGGCACTCACCCGCCGGTCGAAGTAGCCGATGTGCAGCTCTCGCCCCGGCACGGACAGCTCGGCGGGCAGCCAGGCGTAGGCGATGCCCCTGCCTATCGTGTAGCCGTAGGCGGCGCTGGTGACGTATCCGGCGCAGGACGCGCCGTCGTACACCGGCTCCTTGCCCATGACGACGGCCGCGGGGTCGTCGACGGTGAGGCAGGTCAGCCGGCGCCGGGTCGCCGCGCCGCGCTCGGCCAGGGCCGCGCGGCCGATGAAGTCACCCCTGTCGGCCTTGCGCACGGCGAAGCCGAGGCCGGCCTCGTAGGGATCGTGCTCGTAGGTCATGTCGGTGCCGAAGGAACGGTAGCCCTTCTCCAGCCGCAGGCTGTTGAAGGCGCCCCGGCCCCCGGCGATGATCCCGTGCGCCTGGCCGGCCTCCCAGAGGGTGTCCCACAGCTTGGCGCCCATGTCGGCGGTCGTGTAGAGCTCCCAGCCCAGCTCCCCGATGTAGGAGAGCCGCAGCGCGGTGACGGGCACGGTGCCGACGTGGGCGCGCGCGCCGCGGAAGTAGCGGAAGCCACCGGGACCGAACCCGGGACCGGCCAGCGGGGCCACGACGTCGCGGGCCCGCGGGCCCCAGACCCCGACGCAGCAGGTGCCCGGCGTGACGTCGGTGACGGTGACCGATCCGTCGGCGGGCAGGTGACGGTGGAGCCAGTCGAGGTCGAGGTTGCCGTTGGCGCCGACCTGGAACAGGTCGCGGCCCAGCCTGGCCACGGTGATGTCGCTGCGGATACCGCCGTCGTGGTCGAGCAGCAGGCAGTACGTGACAGAGCCGACGGACTTGTCGACGTCGCCGGTGGAGATCCGCTGGAGGAAGGCGGCGGCCCCCCGGCCCGCGACCTCGATCCGCTTGAGCGCGCTCATGTCGTAGAGCGCGACGGCCTCGCGCGAGGCCTGGGCCTCGGCGCCGACGATCGGTGACCAGTAACGGGCGGCCCAGTCGTTCGGCCGGGGGATGTCGCGGCCTTCGACCAGGGAGGCGTTGGCCTCGTACCACTGGGGGCGCTCCCAGCCGGCGGCCTCCAGGAAGTACGCGCCCAGCTCGCGCTGGCGGGCGTGGAAGGGGCTGGTGCGCAGCGGGCGCAGGTTCTCGGCCGGCTGGAGCGGGTGGATGATGTCGTAGACCTCGACGAAGTTCTGGCAGTCGCGGGTGCGCACGTACTCGGGGGCCAGCTGGTGGGCCTCGAACCGGTTGACGTCGCACTCGTGCAGGTCGAAGGAGGAGCAGTGGCCGTCGGCCAGCCATTCGGCCATGGCCCGGCCCACCCCCGCCGAGTGGGTGACCCACACGGCCTCGGCCACCCAGAAGCCTCGCACGTCGCGCGACCGGCCGAGCAGCGGCATGTTGTCGGTGGTGAAGGAGAACAGGCCGTTGACGCCCTCTTCGAGCGCTGCCTGCTCGGTGGCGGGCAGCAGCGCCCGCGTCTCGGCCCAGGCGGGGGCGAAGTCGTCGCCGGTGAACGGCAGCACCGAGGGCATGACCTCGGCATCGGCGACCGGGAGGATCTCCTCCGGGGCGATCGGCATCGGGCGGTGACCGTAGTAGCCGATGCCGAGCCGCTCGAACCGCTCCCGGTAGTACAGGTCGGCGTCCTGGTGGCGCAGGATCGGCCGGACGGCCTCCGCGCTCTGCCCGCTGAGCGCGGGGACGGGGCCGGTCCAGGCGAGCTGGTGGGCCAGCGGGGTCAGCGGCAACGCCATGCCGACCATGCCCGCGATCTTGGGGCCCCAGATGCCGGCGCAGCAGACCACGAGGTCGGCGGGGATCTCACCCCGGTCGGTGACGACGGCCGCCACCCGGTCGTCCTCGACCCGGATGTCTCGCACCTCGTGCCGGTCCAGCACGCGCACGCCCCGCTCCCGTGCTCGCTCCAGCTGGACCTCGACGGCGCGTACGGCCCTGGCCAGGCCGTCGGTCGGGACGAACAGCCCGCCGAGGACCCTGGCCTTGTCGAGCAGGGAGTGGCGCTCCACGCACTCCTCGGGGGTGAGCAGGCGCGCCTCGACCCCCCAGGCGGTGGCCCAGCCGTGGCGGCGGTGCAGTTCGGCGAGCCTCTCGGTCGTGGTGGCCACCTCCAGGCCGCCCACCTGGAGGAAGCAGTCGAGCGCGACGAGCTTCTCGACCGTGTAGCGGGCCAGCTCGGTCATGGTCTTGGACGGGTTGGTCTGGAACACCAGCCCCGGCGCGTGGGAGGACGACCCTCCGGTGGCGGGCACGGCGCCCTGGTCGACGACCGTGATGTCGTCCCAGCCCTTCGCCGAGAGCTCGTCGGCCAGGGCCGCCCCGACGACACCTGCTCCGATGATGACAACGCGTTGGCCCGCCATACACACCTCCGTCGTTGCACAGTCCGGAACGCGGTGCGCTTCCCGCAACAGATTCTCCCTTTGCGGGTGGCGCTGTCAAGAACGGGCCGTACCCGCCGGTGAAGGGTCCGGGCACGGCATCGGAGCACGCCGCGGACGCTGTCGCCGTCCGCGCCGTGCCCGATCCGCGCCGCTCCGCGTGACGCCGCGCCATGTCACTTCGCACCGCGCCCGATGCCTGTCGCACTCCGCCGGCACCGATCCCTGTCGCCTGGTGTCGCCCGGTGCGGTGCGGGCCGTCGAGCCGCCGGGACCGCCGCCCGCTCAGCCGGTGGGGAGCCAGGCCTTCACCTTGTCGGGATTGTCGCCGACCCACTTCTCCCCGGCCTCCTCGGCCGTCATCTTGTCCTCGGAGATGTACTTGGCCACCAGGTTCTGGTCCTCGTTCGTCCAGGAGAAGTTCTTGACCAGCTCGTACGCCGGGCTGCCGGAGTCGGCGAACTTCTTGCTCACGATCTTGTCGAGGTCATAGAGCGGGTAGTCGCAGGCCACCTTCTCGGCATCGGCGTCGCAGCCCTCGGTGTACTCGGGCAGGTTGACCTTGACGAGCTTGACCTCCGCCAGGAACCACTGCGGCTCGTAGAAGTAGCCGAGCAGCGCTTTCTTCTCCTTCTCCGCCTTCCTGAACTCGGTGATCAGCGCCGCCTCGCTGCCCGCGTAGACGACCTTGTAGTCCAGCTTCAGGTTCTTCACCAGGGCCGCGTCGTTGGTCACGAAGGACGGGTCGCCGTCGAGCAACTGCCCCTTGCCACCCGACTCCGAGGTCTTGAACAGCTCGGCGTACTTGTTGAGGTTCTTCCAGTCGGTGATGTCGGGGTACTTCTCGGCCATCCACGGCGGCACGTACCAGCCGATGACTCCCTTGTTGCCCGTCGAACCCGCCGCGACGGCGACCTTCTGCTCCTCGATGTACTTCTTCTTCAGGTCGTCGTGCGCCCAGTTCTCCACGATGGCGTCGACCTGACCGGTGGCGAACCCCTGCCAGGCGACCTCCTCCTTGAGGTCCTTCTTGGTGACCGCGCAGCCGAGCTCCTTCTCGGCCACGTGGGCGATGACCGCCGCGGTCGCCTCGTACCCGACCCACGGGTTGATGGCGATGTTGACCGCGCCGCAGGGCTTCTTACCCTCCGCGCCGGAGGCGGCGGGGGCGGCTGTGCCCTCACTGCTCTCGCCGACCTTCGCCCCGCCGCACGCGGAGACGAGAAGGCCGCCGGCCAGCAGGAGCGCCACCGCCCGTGGTCGCCCGATCCTCGAAACTGTCACCACAGGTCCTCCTGTATACGAGTCCGCCCGCCACCGTGTCGGGGCGACGGGATCGCTGTCCGTCGTGTTCAGTGGACGCCGTGCGCCTCGGCGTCCGCCCGCCGCGCCGCCGTCCTGGTGATGCGCTCCAGCATGATCCCGAGTACCACGATCGCCACGCCCGCCGCGAGCCCCTTGCCTCGTAACTGCAGCTGGGAGAAGCCCGCCACCACGTCGTAGCCGAGCGCGCCCGCGCCGACCAGGCCGCCGACGACGACCATGGCCAGCACGTAGATGAGTCCCTGGCTCGCTGCGAGGGTCACCGCGCTGCGTGCCATCGGCAGCTGCACCTTGGTGATGAGCTGCCAGGTGTTCGAGCCCGCGGCCGTGGCGGCCTCCACCGCGCTCGGGGAGACGCCGCGGATGCCATCCGCGGTGAGCTTGATCGCGACCGGCGCGGCGTAGACGACCGCGGCGATGATCGCGGTGACCCGGGTCGCGCCGAACAGGCCGAGGATCGGCACCAGGTAGACGAACGGCGGCATGGTCTGCCCGGCGTCCAGGACGGGCCGCACCAGCTGGTCGACGCGGTCGCTGCGCCCCATCCAGACGCCGAACGCCACCCCGAGGATCATCACCAGGACCGTGGCCACGAGCGTCGAGGCCAGCGTCACCATGCTGTCCTGCCACAGGCCGAGCAGCACGAGCAGGGCGAGGCAGGCCGCGGTGACCAGCACGACCCTGACGTTCGCCAGGATCGCGGCGAACGCGATCACCACCGCGGCGACCAGCCACCACGGCGAGTCGGTGAGCAGCGCCTCGAACGGGTTGAGCAGGCCGTAGGAGACGGCGTTCTTGAACGCGCCGGTGTAGGCGGCCAGGTTGTCCTGCACCCACAGGGTCGCCGCGTCGACGCCCCGGCGGACGTACGGCCCCAGGTTCGCCTCGCTCGGGAACTCCGCGGCCCACACATAGGTGTGGGAGAGATAGACCAGCACGCCGGTGCCCGCCAGGACGGCGCCGATCCCGGCACGGCGGCGGCCGGGCCCCCGCGAGCGGCCGGCCCGGTACCGGGTCTCGACGCGCCTGCCGGCGGCGGAGGTGACCCGGTCGAGCACGATGGCCATGATGACGATGGCCAGGCCCGCGTTGAAGGCGCTGCCGACGTCGAGGGTCTCCAGCGCCTTGATGACTGTCTTGCCCAGCCCCGGGGCGTCGATCAGCGCGGCGATGGTGACCATGCAGAGCGCGGCCATGATGGTCTGGTTGACGCCGACGATGATGGTCCGCTTGGCCAGCGGGAGCCGTACCTTGCTCAGCAGCTGCCAGGCGGTGGAGCCCAGCGAGGTGCCGGCCTCCAGGATCGCGGGGCGCACCTCGCGGATGCCGTGCGCGGTGATGCGGATCGCGGGCGGTGCGGCGTAGATGACCGTCGCCACGGTGGCGCTCGCCGGGCCGATGAGGAAGAACAGGGTGAGCGGCGCGAGGTAGACGAACGTCGGCATCGTCTGCATGAAGTCGAGCACCGGGGTGACCAGGCGGTTGAACCGGTCGTTCACCCCGGCCCAGACACCGAGCGGGATGCCGATCAGCAACGAGATCACGACCGCGGCCAGGGTGAGGGCGAGGGTGTCCATGCTCTCCTCCCACAGGCCCAGCAGGCCGAAGGAGGCGAAACCGGCCGCGGTCAGCACCGCGACCCTGAGGTTTCCCCAGAGCAACGCGACCGCCGTGGCGACGGTGACCACGCCCAGCCAGCCGATGACCGGCAGTGGCCGCCCGAAGGACGGCCGGCTGATCAGCGCCTGGACGAACGTGACGGCCTCGTCGAGGAAGAGCCGGATGTAGTTGACGAAGTACAGGAAGAACGGACTGTCGTTCCTGCTGTTGTCGACGACCTCGCTCGCCTCGTTGATCCGCACGTGCAGCGGCGTCAGCTCCGCGCCGCCGAGCTGGAAGGTGTCACGCCCCTGGACGAACACCCAGACCAGCACCCAGGCCGCGACGACGGCGGCCAGCAGGTAGCGGCGCGGCCAGGCGGGCAGGCGCCGCAGACCACCGGCAGGGGTGGCCCCGGTGGCCGTCACCCCTGCTCCCCTGACCTGGCCGGCGCGGCGGGCCTGCCGGAAGTCTCCTCGGTGAGCACCGCGGGGGTCTCCCGCGGGGGTGCCGCGGGGGTCTCGTCGGGAGAGGGTTCGGTGAGTACTCCCAGGAGTTCCTCCGCGGTGATGACGCCCAGCAGCTCGCCACCGTCGACGACCCTGACCGGGCTCGTCGCGCGCAGGACCGTGTGCACGGCGTCGCGCACCACGACGTCCGGCCCGACCTGTGGCCCGTCCAGGGGCTCGTCCCGCCGGGGTGGGCGCGCGATCCAGCGGGTCGTGAGCACGTGCGAGCGGGGCACGTCCCTGACGAACTCGCGCACGTAGTCGTCCACGGGCGCCCCGACGACCTCCTCAGGCGTGCCCAGCTGGACGAGCTCGCCGTCGCGCATGATGAGGATGCGGTCGCCGAGCTTGAGCGCCTCGCTCAGGTCGTGCGTGATGAAGATCATCGTCTTGCCCACCTCACGGTGCAGCCGGATGACCTCGTTCTGCATGTCCCGCCTGATCAGCGGGTCGAGCGCGGAGAACGGCTCGTCGAAGAAGAGCACGTCGGGGTCCACCGCGAGCGCCCTGGCCAGCCCGACGCGCTGCTGCATGCCGCCGGAGAGCTGGTCGGGGTAGGAGTCCTCGGAGCCGGAGAGCCCGACGAGCTCGACCATCTGTCTGGCCCGCTCGTAGCGGGCCTCCTTCCGGGTCCCGCGGATCTCCAGCCCGTAGGCCACGTTGTCCAGGACCCGCCGGTGCGGCAGCAGCCCGAAGTTCTGGAAGACCATGGCGAAGCGGTGGCGGCGCAGCTCGCGCAGCTGCCTGTCACCGGCCTTGCGGATGTCCGCACCGTCGAACAGCACCTCACCGGCCGTCGGCTCGATGAGCCGGGTCAGGCAGCGTACGAGGGTGGACTTGCCCGAGCCGGACAGGCCCATGACGACGAAGACCTCCTGGGGCCGCACGGTGAAGGAGACGTCGCGGATCGCGGTCACGCAGCCCGTACTGGCCCTCAGCTCGCTTCGCGAGAGCTCCTGGAGCGGGGTTCCGACGACCTTGTCGGCACGCGGGCCGAAGACCTTCCAGAGACCGCGCACGTCGAGGACGGCCCGCTGATCCTCCGCGACGAGATCTCTCCTGTCGCCGTCGAGGTGGAGATCTGACACGAAGGGACATCCTTCCGGTCATCGCGTAGCTCGTTGCGTATGGCGCATCGGAACGCTTAGCGAGGAACAGAATCGACCCTTTTCATTCACCCAGTCAAGGCTTTACGAGCTTCATTACCATGCCGACTCAATCGTAAGAAACTCACCCCCGTCATTACCCGATCGGTGAACCGGTCGCTCGGGTGGCTTGCTTCGGAGGCGGCCGGGCAGCACCCCGGCGAGAGTTCGGCGTCCTGGCCTGCGGTCAGCGGGCGGAGCCGTCGCGATGCCGGTAGAAGTCGACGTGCTCGGCGGCGAGCGGGGTGTTGCCCAGGATCAGGTCCGCCGCCTTCTCCGCCACCATCATGACCGGCGCGTAGATGTTGCCGTTGGTCACGTACGGCATCACCGAGGCGTCCACCACACGCAGTCCCTCGAGGCCGTGCACCCGCATGGAGCGCGGGTCCACCACGGACATGTCGTCGACGCCCATCCGCGCGGTGCACGAGGGGTGCAGCGCGGTCTCGCCGTCCCTGGCCACCCAGTCGAGGATCTCCTCGTCGGTCTCGACCCCGGGCCCCGGCGACAGCTCCCCCGCGTTGAACTCGTCCATGGCCGGCTGGTTGAGGATGTCTCGGGCGACGCGGACCGCCTCCACCCACTCGCGCCGGTCCTGCGCGGTGGACAGGTAGTTGAAACGGAGCGCCGGGTGGACCCGGGGATCGGTGCTCCTGATCTTCACCGAGCCTCGGGAGTCCGAGTACATCGGCCCGATGTGCACCTGGTAGCCGTGCCCGCCCGCCGGAGCCGAGCCGTCGTAGCGGACCGCGATGGGCAGGAAGTGGAACATCAGGTTGGGGTAGTCGACATCGTCGTTGCTCCGGGTGAAGCCGCCCGCCTCGAAGTGGTTGGTCGCACCGGGACCGCTCCGCGCGAACAGCCAGCGCGCGCCGATCCACGGCCGGTTGCGCCACTTCATCGCGGGCTGCATGGAGACCGGCCGCCTGCAGCCGTACTGGATGTAGACCTCCAGGTGGTCCTGGAGGTTCTCGCCGACGCCCGGCAGGTCGTGCACGACGTCGACGCCGAGGGCGCCCAGCTCGGCGGCGTCGCCCACCCCGGAGAGCTGGAGCAGCTGCGGTGAGTTGATCGCGCCGCCGCAGAGGATGACCTCGCCCGCGCGGACCGTCCGGCCGTCGTACTCGACGCCGACGGCGCGCTTTCCCTCGAAGAGGATTCCGGTGACGAACGCCCGCGTTCTGACCTCCAGGTTGGGGCGCTTCGCGACCGGGTGCAGATAGGCGCGGGCGGCGGACAGCCGGCGCCCCCTGCTGATGTTGCGATCGAACCGGGCGAAGCCCTCCTGTCGGTAGCCGTTGACGTCGTCGGTCAGCGGGTATCCGGCCTGCTGCACCGCCTCGAAGAAGGCCCCGAACAGCGGATTGCGCACCGGTCCGCGTTCCAGCACGAGGGGCCCGCCCCGCCCGCGCATCGGGTCGGCGGGGTCGGCGGCCAGGCAGTTCTCCATACGCTTGAAATACGGCAGGCAGTGGGCGAAGTCCCAGGTCTCCATGCCGGGGTCGGCGCCCCAGCGCTGGTAGTCCAGCGGGTTGCCCCGCTGGAAGATCATGCCGTTGATGCTGCTTGAGCCACCCAGCACCTTGCCCCGGGCGTGGTAAATGCGGCGGCCGTTCATGTGCGGCTCGGGCTCGGAGGCGTACTTCCAGTCGTAGAGGCGGTTCCCGATGGGGAAGGGCAACGCGGCCGGCATGTGGATGAAGACGTCCCACGGGTAGTCCGGGCGACCCGCCTCCAGCACCAGCACCCGGTTGGCGGGGTCGGCGGAGAGCCGGTTGGCGAGGGCGCTTCCGGCCGAGCCACCTCCAACGATGACAAAGTCGTACATGTCCGCCTCGCCTCGCTCAAGCAGGAACAGTGTTCGAAATTGTAGCTAATGGCGCAATAAGGTGCACTATTCGCAACGGATATTGTCGTCCCCGATGACGTTCGTTCCCTTTCCAGCACCTACAGTTGCGCTATGGGCAACGATCCTCTCGGCGGTCGCACCGACAGCAGCGGTGGAGTCCAGTCCGTCGACCGGGCCATCACCATCCTGGAGATCCTCGCCGAGCGCCGCGAGGCCGGGGTGAGCGAGATAGCCCAGGAGATATCGGTGCACAAGTCGACGGCGTTCCGGCTGCTGGGCGCGCTCTTCGACGACGTGCACATCCCCGCGGAGAACCTGATCGGCCAGGTCAACGACGGGTGGAGCTGCGCGGTCACCACACTCCTGCACGAGCGCCTG